>JAVEWL010000169.1:6986-9250 GCA_034004565.1 FCB group bacterium
GTCGAACACGTACACGCTGACCAACTTCGGAACGGGACCGCTGAGCTGGACCGCGACGTCAAACCAGGCGTGGCTTACGGTGACGCCGGGCAGCGGCACGTTGGGCGCCGGGTCGTCCGTGTCGGTTCAGGCCGCCTTCGGCGCCGCCGCCGCGAGCCTGGCGACCGGGGGGCACGAAGCGGCCCTTACTTTCACCAACAGCACCGCGGGCCAGTCCACCGCACGGGCGGTACAGTTGCGGGTGGGCTATGTGGACGACTGCACGGAGTGGTTCCAATCGTTCGACAACGACCTCGACAATACGACCATTACGTTCACGCCCGATGCGGAAGGCAACTCCTACACGGCCTGCCGGACGAGCGCCGGCTCCTTCCTCACCGCCACCACCGGCAGCACGATCCTGACGCTGGGTGACGACGATTCCGCCAACGTCGCGTTGAGCGGCGGCCAGCAAGTCTGGCTGTACGGCAGCGGGTATTCGTCCCTGTACGTGGGGAGCAACGGGTACATCAACTTTGCCGGGCCGGACCAGGCGGGGTACCAGCCCGATCTGATGGACTTTTTCTCGCTGCCGCGCGTGGCGGGCCTGATGGACGATCTCGATCCGGGCGCGGGCGGGACGGTCTCGTATAAGCAGCTTTCGGATCGTTTCGTGGTGACGTTTCTCAATGTGCCGATATTCAATACGGCGAACCTGAACAGTTTTCAAATGGAAATGTTCTTCGATAAGACCATCCGGATTACGTGGCTGGGGATCGGCCATACGGGCGGCATCGCGGGCCTGTCCGCGGGCGAAGGGACGCCGTCCGGCTTCATCGAGAGCAACTTCAGCGGGTACGACGAATGCGCAACGCCGACCGTCGTGACGGCCTTGACCTCGAACGCGCCCGATCCCACGCGGGAAGCGCGCATTCCGGTCACGGTCAGTTTCAGCGAGCCCGTGACGGGCTTTACCTCCGGCGACATCCAAACCGTGAACGGAAGCATAAGCGGGTTCACCGGCAGCGGCGCGTCGTACAGCTTCGACCTTACGGCTTCGGGCCAGGGCTATGTATCCGCCACCGTCCCGGCAGGCGTGGCCACGGGACTGGGCGGCAATACCAACACGTCCGCTTCGATAGGACGCACGTACGATTCCGTGCCGCCCTCGATCTCCATTAGCGCACCCACACCGGCCATTACGGCGCAAGGTCCCGCCACCTTCACCGTCACCTATACCGGCGCGTCGTCGATCACGCTCGACAACACGGACATCGTGCTGCTCGGCACCAACGCCGACGGCACGGCCAACGTCACGGGCACCGGCTCGACGCGCACGGTCACCATCTCGAACGTGTCGGGGAACGGTACCCTCTCGTTCTCGATTCTTGCGGGTTCGGCCGTCGACACCGCGGGCAACCTCGCCCTTGCCGCGGGCCCCAGCCCCGCGCTTACCGTCGACAACACGGCCATCTCGATCAACATCGGGCCGCCGTCCGTTGCCGCCACGCGCTCCACGCCTGTCACCTACAGCGTGCGGTACGACAACGTATCCAGCGTGAGCCTGGTTGCGGGAAACATCGCGCTGAACCGCACGGGCACGGCCAACGCCACGATCGGCGTGTCGTCGGCCAAGGCCGAAGGGACCCAGACCCGGCTTGTGACACTGAGCAATTTCACCGGTTCGGGAACGCTCGGAATTTCAATCGCGCCCGGCACCGCCCGGGATTCCCTGAATGCTTTCGCGCCGGCCGCCGGCCCAAGCGCCACATTCGTCGTGGACGCGGTGCCGCCCGTGCTCACGCTGCGCGGCGGTACCGTCATGGCAATCGAAGTGAATACGGTATTCACCGATCCGGGCGTGAGTGCGTACGACGCCGTGGACGGCGATCTGAGCGGGCAGGTGGTTGTGGACCAGGGCAATCTCGACACGACCACGATCGGTCATTATGTGTTGACCTACACGATTCACGACACCGCGGGCAACACCGCGACGGCAAGGCGCACGGTGGTTGTGAGCCCGGTGGGCGAGGCCGCGTTGCCCTTGGCGGCGTGGCCCGTTGCGATCGCGCTGGTGGCCGCGGCGGGGTTTGCGCTGCGGCGACGCAGGCATCGGTGAGCCCTGAATGAAAAAGAAGGCTTCAGCCCGCCCTTTGCCTGAACCGGCGCGGGTGCCCGCAAGAAGCCGCCCCTCCAACTCGTCCATCGGGAGTGCTTTCAATGGGCGGGGGCCGCTTCTGTTCCGCGAGCGCGACGCGGAAAAATGAGCGTCGCCCAGACCCTCT
>JAVEWL010000170.1:0-9239 GCA_034004565.1 FCB group bacterium
CCGGCCCCCCCCACCCAGCCCGGGCTCCCTCTCCCATAGGGCGAGGGAGCCCGTCGGGGGAGTGGGCCGCGTGATCGGGTAAGAAACCAAGCGCTACACCCTGCTGGAGTCTTGTTCCCTCTCCCTGGGGAGAGGGGTAGGGTGAGGGGAGCCTTCACCAATAGACTACACCCCCAAGTCATGAAGCCGACTTGGGGGTGCCACAAAGACTACGCGTGATCTCTACGCCGGGCTGGCGGGGAACTTCGACGTGCGGTTCGGACGCGGATGCTTCTTGACGTACTTTTCCTTCTCGTTGTCCCAGAAGATGAACTTCTCTTCGCGATACGAATCGCAGGCCATCTTCACGCCGGCCATGGCGCGGTAGGCGGTCTCGGCCGTGCAATGAACCTCGCCGCGCGTGTACATGCATTCAAGCCACTTGCCCACGTGGTCGGTTCGCGGCTCGTTGGCAACGAAGATTTCCTCCGCGCCGTACTTGCCCTTGAACCATTCCTTGAACTGCTTTTCCGCAACGACCTTCATGCCGCCGTCGGTGGGAATGATGGTGGCGCGGTGCCCGCGAATCATGCAGGGATTGTCCTGGGCGTTCGCCATCGACGACGTGAGGAGCACGCTGTAGTCGTCGGGAAAATCGAGCGTGACGAGGAAGGTGTCGGGCACCTCGCGGTCGTCGTGCTGCACGAAAATCCCGCCGCCGGCCATCGCCCGTTCCGGCGCCTTCGCGTCGAGCGCGATGAGGAGCGGCGCGAGGAAGTGGTACATGAGATCCGTGGCGACGCCGCCCGAATAATCCCAGAATTTCCGGAACTGAAAGTAGCGCGGCTTCGAGAACGGGCGCTTCTTCGCGGGTCCGAGCCACTGTTCCCAATCGATGTAGCCCTCGCCGGCGTTCGGATTGTCGGAGGCGTCGTCGGCAATCTTGTAGTTCCACTCGCCGCCCATGGGATTCTCGGGCGAACCCGAATTGCGGCTGTAGTCGGCCTGCGCGTAGACGATCTCGCCAATGCCGCCGTCCTTGATGAACTTGCGCGCCTGCCAGAACCAGTCGTCCGAGCAATACTGCGCGCCGCACTGAAATACGCGGCCGGTCTCGTACGACTTGTCGCGCACCTCGAGCGATTCCTCGATGGTGAGCGTGACGGGCTTCTGGCAATAGACGTCCTTGCCCGCGTCCATCGCGTCGAGCGAACACTGGGCGTGCCAGTGATCGGGCGTGGCGACGATGATGCCGTGGATATCGTCGCGCTCGAGCAGTTTCTTGTAGTCGAAGTACGCCTCGACGTCGCGCCCGACGCTTTCCTTGATGGCGTTCTTACCCCAGGTCTGGCGGCGCTTGTAGACCTCCGAGAACGCGCGAATTTGGACTTTCTCGCCCTTGTTCTCGCGGTTCATGATTTCTTTGAGATGGCTCGCGCCCATGCCCCCGAGACCGATGATGCCAATGCCGATGACCTCGTCGTCCTTCAACAGGCCGCCGGTCCTGGGCGCATGCGGGTCGACCGGCGTCACGCGCTGCCTGGCCTCCGCGGCCTCGGCCAGCATCATCCCCGCGCCGGCCAGCGCCGCCCCCTGCCCCGCCCGGCGAAAGAAGTCGCGCCGGTTGATATCGTTGCTCATGTGTCTGCCCTCCCTGTTAACCCTACCGGCAACCCCGAAGATGGTTGATTGTAAGCCATATTGGACCACGAGCGGCAGCCATTGGTGCCAAAAAGAACTGCCGGCGCTGTGAAGCGCGCTCAGCTTTCATTTCTCCCATCATTCCCATGCTTCCCATCCCTCCCATAAGACCTATAAGACCCATGGGAGTTATGAGAGTCATGGGAAGTATGGGAAGAATGAAAGAGACCGCTCCGGCCACAGTGCTACACGCAAGCCCGGATCCCTCTCGCGTGATTCGTCTTATTCGTGGTTGAATTCTCTCTTCGTGGTTCTTCTTGCCTACGTCCCAAAGGCCTGGGCGTCTTCGTTGAACTGCACCATACCCTCGTCCGACAAGGGATGGTCGCAGACCTGTGCGAGTATCTCCGCCGGAACGGTCAGGATATCCGCGCCGGCAAGGAGAACTTCCGTAAGCTGGCTGAAATTGCGGAAGCTCGCGGCCAGCACTTCCGTACGGATGTCGTAATTCGCAAACACGGCGACGATCTCGCGCACGAGCCGCACGCCGGCGTCCTTGCGCGCGCCGCCGGACGCGACGTACTCGCTGTTGAACGCCGCCTCTCCCTCTCCGAGCTTCTTGTGGTGCGCGATGTGATACAGCGAGTTGCCCGGCGTGAGCTCGGGTTCGTCGTGCTTATACAGATAATCCGCCAGCCGCCCCAGAAACGGGCTCACATACGTCGCGCCGGCCTTCGCGGCCCAGAAAGCCTGCGTGGTGTTGAAAATGAGCGTGGCGTTGGTTTTGATGTCACGTTCCCAGAGCTTGTGCAGCACCTTCAGCCCCGTATACGGATCGAGGCTCGAATCCAACTTCGTGTAGCCGCCGGTGGGTACCTTGATGACGCTGTTGGGGCCGAGCGCGCTGAGTTCCTCGGCCTGCTCGAGCATTTCGTCCGGCCTCACTTTCGTGAGTTCGAGGCTTACGGGCAGCGGATCGAACAGGCGCAGGATCTCCGTCATGCGCTCCTTGGCCTCGTCCCACGATTTCGCGCCGGCCTTCTTGAGCAGCGTCGGGTTGGTGGTGACCCCGTCGATGATGCCCGCCTCGAGCAGCGGGCGAATGGCCTCAATATCGGCCGTATCGGCGAAGATGCGCGGCGAGCGCGCGGCCGGATGGGTGATCTTCTTGCCCGCGGCCGTTTCGAGCACCTCCGGCATTTCGCGCCGCCGGTTCAAAATCGCCGCGGTGATGGTGTCGACATCGAACATGTCCACTGCCTCCTTGGGTTGTTCCCGCCCCAAGCCCGACAGTTTCGCGTGTCCTCTCAGATGGTCTGCTGGCGCATGTAGTCCGCGCTGATACGGACGCTTTCGAGCGAGTCGCGCATGCTCTCGTCCTGCTCGACAATATACCACTGGGCGCCAATCTCTTTTCCCGCCCGGAACACCGCCGGCATATCGATGATGCCGCGGCCGACTTCGGTAAACGTGTAGGGAGGCTCCGGGGTCATGTCCTTGATGTGCAGCAGCGGACAGCGGTGGCCGTATTTATGAATCTGCTCCACGGGATCAAGCCCTGCGAAACGCACCCAGAACACGTCTATCTCCGCCTGGAGGTTTTCCGGCGAAGCGTTGGCCATGAGAAGGTCGTAGGGGTATTCACCGTCGATACGCGCGAATTCGTGCGCGTGGTTGTGGTAGCAGAGTTGCAGGCCCTCCTTGCGCAGGAGCGAACCGATCTCGTCGGCCTGCCAGGCCAGTTCGAGCCAGCCCTGACGGTCGGGCGCATCGCCCGAGAAGACCAGGTACGGGATTTCGAGGGTATGGGCGCTGTCGCAGATGGCCCGCAAGTCCTTCTCGATGTCCTTCAGACCCACGTGGGCGCTGACGGGGGTAAGGCCGCAATCGTTCAGAAGCTGCCGAAACGCGCGCGGCGGATACCCGGCCCGTCCAACCACTTCGACATGGTCGTAACCCGCCGCCTTGACGGCCTTGAGCGTCGCCACGGGATCGGTGTTCATGTGGTCGCGGACCGAGTAGAGCTGCAGCGCAAACGGTATGGCGGGCATCCCGATTCTCCCCTTGAGCATTTCAGATTTGAACCCGCGGCTCGGGCGCACGCAGTGTGCTAGCGGATGTTTTCCTTGAGCCAGTCGTAGCTGATCTTCGCGCTGTCCAGGGGATCGCCAGGCACCGTATCCTGTTCGTACACGTACCACTCGACACCGGACTCCTGCCCGGCCTTGAGCAGTTCGGCCATGTCGAGCACGCCTTGACCCAGTTCCGTAAAAACGTGCTTGCCTTCGGGCTGATCCTTCGCCACATCCTTGATGTGAATGACGGGGCAGCGGCCCTTGTACTTGCGCAGGTAGGCCGCCGGGTCCTGTCCGCCGACATAAACCCACGCCACGTCCATCTCGAACTTGAGGTGCTCGGGCTTGGTGAGTTCCATGAGAATGTCGATCTTGAGTCGGTCGTCTTCCGGATACTTCTCGAATTCGCCCGCGTGGTTGTGGTAGCCGTAGTCGATTCCGGCGCGATCGAGCGCGGCGCCAATTTTACCGAGACGCTCCGCGCCGCGTTTCCAGTCTTCCAGGCTACCCTGATTATCCTTGGGCATGCCGCCGGTGGCAATGAACGGCGTGCCAACGGTCTTCCAGAACAACAGTTCCGCCGCGAAATCCTTCTCGAAGGCCTCCACGCCCGTGTGAACGGCGATAACCTTCATCCCCAGATCGTCAAGCATGGCGCGGATTTCGTTCGCGGGCAATTTGGGCATGCCGCTCCATTGGACGTATTCGTAGCCAATCTCACGCGCGCGCGTCAGCGTACCCTTGAGGTCCTTCTTCGCCGGTTCACGAACCGTATACAGTTGCAGCGCAAACTTCGCCATGGTCGCCATCCCCTTTGTCGGTTTTCCTTCTTGGCCATTCTGGACACCGCAGCCCGAGATTTCAAGTGATGTAACCCCAAATTCCCATTCGGGGACTTCTTCATGGCGGCGCTGTCCTTGAACTAAGACCCCGAATGGGAATTCAAGGTTACATAATGCATCGCTGGACATCTTCCCGCGCATGCTTCATTCTGTTCACCGCTTGATGATCGGAAATGGAGGGCGCGGGCGTGTTGGGCTGTCGCTTCATCGGGATCGCGGTGTTCGCCGTGGCGCTGTGCGGCGCGGCGAGCGGCAACGAAAATCTCGAGCTTTCCCGCCTGCGCGACTGGACCCTGGTGCTCGCGGACGACGCCTCCCCGGCCGAACGTTACGCCGCGGAGGAGTTCCGCTCCCTTTTGCGCGAAGCCACCGGCATCGACCTTTCCATCGGAGCCCGGAGGGCACGCGGGCGCGTGTACATAGGGCCGGGCGCAGCCCTGCGGAAGAGCGGGATAGGCTTCGACACGGCAAATTACGGCGAAGAGGAGTTTCGCATCCGCATCGGACGCAACGCCATCGCCATCGCCGGAGGCCGGCCGCGCGGCACGCTTTACGGCGTATACGAGTTCGCCGAACAATATCTCGGCGTGCGATTCCTGACCGCCGACCACACCTACATCCCCAAGGGCCTCACATCGCTGCCGCTGGCGGATGTCCGTCGCGCGCCGGCCTTCGCCTACCGCTGGAGCTACTGCAAGGAGGCCTCGGCCTTTCCGGAATTCGCCGCTCGGCTGCGCCTCAATACCCTGACACACGACGAAAAGTTCGGCGGCGTAACCCATGAAAAGATGGAAAGCCACACGCTCTTCTACCAAGTACCCGCAGACCGTTACAGGAAAACGCATCCCGAATACTTCGCTTTGGTCGACGGGCGCCGCATGCTCGAAGCGCCAGGCGGCGGGCCGCAGGTTTGCCCCTCGAATCCGGATGTTGCGGATATCGTGACGAAGTTCGTGCTCGACGATTTGGCTGCGCACCCGGAATTGACGAACGTGTGCGTCTCGACGAACGACAATCCCTTCTTCTGCACCTGCGATGCGTGCCGTGCGCTAAACGAACGCGAGGAGTCGCCCGCGGCCGCCCACCTGGCACTCCTCAACACCGTGGCGGAACGCATCGAGCGCGTACGTCCCGGCGTGAAGGTCGCCACCCTCGCCTATTGGTACACGCAGAATCCGCCCAAGACCTTGCGCGCGCGTCACAACGTGCGCGTGTGGTTCTGCCCCTTCGGCGCGTGTGCCGTGCATCGTCTCGACGATCCCGCGTGTCCGCGCAACGCGCCGTTGCTGAAGGACCTCGACGGATGGCGCGCGGCCTGCTCCGACCTGCGCATCTGGTATTACAACACGGATCTGCGCACGCTCGATCTGCCGTTCCTCAACCTGCGCAGCCTGGGTCCGAACCTGCGTATGTTCAAGGAGCGCGGCATGGGCGGCGCCTTCTTGCAGGGCAACGACAAATGCTTCGCGGGCGAATTCGCCGACCTGCGCAACTACGTCTCGTCGCGCCTTCTCTGGAACCCCGAACTCGACGGCGACGCGTTGCGCGAGGAATTCCTGCGCCTGCACTACGGTCCCGCCGCCGAACCCATCCGCGCGTGCATCGACCTGCTGCACGATCGGGCGGAACAGGCGGGCGCGCACCCGTACTGCTGGATCGATCCCGTTGGCAGCGGCATCGACGGCGAAAGCGCGGCGCGCATGCACGATTACTTCGAGGAGGCCCTGGCGCTTGCGCCGGACGAGACGATTCGCGCGCGCGTGGAGAAGCTGTCGCTGGCGGGGTACAAGGCCATGTTTGAGACCCGGGGCCGGCTGGTATTTGACGCGGGCCGGGTTCGCCTCGAGTATCCCGCAGGCGTGCTCGACTCGGTTCCGCATTACCGCGAACTCTGCGAGCGGTACGGCATGACGTTCGACTCGGAAATAGGCTCGCGCGACGATTTCCTGGAGAACCTGGGGCGCATGGTCGCGGGAACCCGCGCCGAGCGAATCGAAAACGCCGCGTGGCGCGTGACGCTTTTGCCCGGCTTGGGCGGACTGCTCGTCGATCTCTACAACAAGCCCGCAAGCCGCCAATGGCTCGAGGCCTGGGACCATCCGAACATCAACCTTCCGACGGGCACGTGGGGCTGGCGTTTCTCGGACGACGCGGTACCCGAGAAGTTCACTTCCGAAGTGCGGGGGAACCGGGTAACGGCCGTCGCTCACCTCCAGAACGGTTCGACCGGCCGCATGACTATTCATCTTGCCGATGCCGGCGTGGAATTTGAAGCCGCGATTCATCACCTCGGCGCCGAGCCGGGATGGTACCGTTTCTCCGCCTCGGGTGACCTCGATGTAAACGCGGCCGCCGATCTCAATTTCGCGAAAAAGCCTTCGCGCCTGGCCTGGCCGACTCCCTATAAGGCCAGTACCTCTCCTCCGTTCGCAATCGAGATTGAAGCGGGCCAGTTGGAACTTCCCGAGATGGATGCGGAGCCGGGCTTGCGCGGCGCGCGCATCGACGTATCGTCGCCGGAGTTTCCTTTACTGAAAGGCGGCCTCTGGCGAACCCGATTCCGCTTGCGCACCCTTCCGGAAACCGCGAATTGATTTGCCCGGTCTTGGTAACTACAGTCTAGCGGGAACCCAATCGGGAGGGAGAAAAGAATGAAGATCCGTAATACCTGGCTGTTAAGCATACTAATCTGTTTTGGACTTGCCTTAAGCCTGGGCTGCGCCCCCCAAACCGACGTCGCGCCCGCCGCGGAAACGCCGGCAGATGCGACGGCCGCCGCGGAACCGGAAGCGCAGGAAGTGCCCATTCCCAAGGGCTATGCCTCCGAAGCGGAGATCATGCAGGCGTTCGGCGCGGGCCAGTTGAACCTCATCGCGGAGAATCCCCCGATCCCGGACGAGGTCAAGTCCGTGCCGGATGTCGAATACTTCAACGTGGACGGCAATTCGCTCAAACTCGACCTGTACCTCCCCCGCGAATCGAAGGGCGCCGTGCCCGCGCTCGTCTTCATTCACGGCGGCGGCTGGTCCGGGGGCAATCGGAAGGATTACGCGCCGTACACCATCGAATTCGCCAGGCGCGGCTACGTGACGGCCAGCATCAGCTATCGCCTCAGGGGCGTGGCGCTGTATCCCGCGTGCGTCAAGGACGTAAAGTGCGCCATCAAATTCCTGCGCGCCAACGCGGAGAAATACGGCATCGATCCGAATCGCATTGCCGCGCTCGGCGGCTCGGCCGGCGGCCACCTCTCGATGATGATTGGGTACGCGGCCGGCGCGCCGGAGTTCGACCAGGGCTGCTTCCCCGACGTGAGCGATGCGGTCCAGGCCGTGGTCGATCTCTACGGCCCGACCGATTTGACTACCCCCTTCGCGCGCACGCACGGCACCGTGACGTCTTTCATCGGGCAACCCTACGAAGCGGCCATGGGCGCCTACGTGCAGGCCTCACCCATCACGTGGGTAAACGCGGGCGACCCGCCCACGCTTATCTTCCAGGGCACCATCGACACCCTCGTGACGCCCGACCAGTCCGACCTGCTTGCCGACAAGCTGAAAGCGACCGGTATCGACTACGTATACGAGAAGTACGAAGGCTGGCCTCACACGATGGACAAGGCCCAGCCGGTCTTCGAGCGTACGAAATACGTCATCGACAAGTTCATGAAGAAGCACCTGGGCGGCCCGACGCCGGCCCCGGCGAAATAGCAGTGAAATCCGCCGCTGTGGAGGGGGCCGGGGCGCCCCTCCATACGCGGCGAATACGAGTGCAACGCGCGGTTTCCGGTAATCGAGAACGGCTGATATGAACGTCTTGGTCATGGGTGCGGGATCGTTGGGAAGCGTGGCCGGCGGGCTTCTGGCCAAGGCCGGACACCGCGTCAGCCTGCTCGGACGCGCCCGGCACATGGACGCCATCCGCGCCAACGGCCTGCGCATTACCGGCATCTGGGGCGAACACCGCGTCGACTCGCTCGAAGTGTATACGGACGCCGCCGAACTCGAGGGGCGGCATTTCGATTGGATTCTCGTCACCGTCAAATCCTACGACACCGCGCGGGCCGTCGAAGCTATTGGCGGTCTGGTCGGGCCCGACACCCTCGTGTGTTCCTACCAGAACGGCTTGGGCAACGCGGAGATCATCGCCGAAGCATTCGGTTGGGCGAGGACCGTCGGCGCGCGCGCCATCTACGGCGCGTGGCTGCCCGAGCCCGGCCGCGCCGACGTAACGGTCATTGCCAACCCCACGGCCCTGGGCGTCTACAGCAGCGATACGCCGGTCGATCGGGTGCGCGACATGGTGCGGGCCATGGACGGCGCGGGCTGCCCCACGGTCTATACCGACAAGATCGCGACCGTGCTCTGGAACAAGGTCGCATACAATTGCGCATTGAATCCGCTTTCGGCCCTGCTCGACGTGCCCTACGGCGGCCTCCTCGACACCGAGCACACGCGCGAAACCCTGCGCGAAGTGGTGCGCGAGTTGTACGCCGTGGCCGACGCCATGAAAATAGCGCTTGAACCCGCCACCGCCGAGGAATACATACCCCTCCTCTTCGACAAACTGATCCCGCCCACGGCGGCGCACTACGCCAGCATGCGCGAAGACCTCCGCCAGCGCCGCCGCACCGAGATCGACGCCCTCAACGGCGCCATCTGCCGCTACGCCGCGGAGTACGGCGTCCCCTGCCCCACCAACACCC
>JAVEWL010000171.1:0-9203 GCA_034004565.1 FCB group bacterium
ACCGGGTGTAGCGCCGGCGAGACGGCCGCCTCCTCCTTCACGCCGTTGCGGGTCGCCAGCAGCGCTTCCGGCGACAACGCCAGCACGTTCCTGACGCCCATGTCGTACCCGAAGCTCCAATTGTCTTCGGTGCCGATGAAACGGACCCCGGCCCACTTGTAATATCCCCACCACATGGTGCGAAGCGTGAAGAAATCCTTCACGTCCTTCGTGTAATCCTTGTAGAACTCTTCCGCGTAGTCCGGGTCGCCGTAATGCGGGTTATTCGCATCGGTTTTCGCGGCGGCATCGTAATTGGGATTGGGATTCTTCACGCCCGGCCCATTGGCGTCCACGCTGGGGTTGCCGTTGTACAGCAGCAGCGGCTTGCCGTCCCAGTAATACCAAAGGTCCTTGTATTGCTCCGCCTTGTAAATCTTCTCGTACAGATCCTGCACCACGGTGATGACCGGTCCGTTGAAGGCCCAGAAGCAGAACTGGGGAACCTTGTTGCCCTCGGCCTTCATCTTTTGCATGACCGGGAACACCACGTTCCACTCGTCCCAATACCGCACCGCGTTCGTGACGTCCATCACCAGCACGTCCACGCCCGCGTCCGCCAGCATCGACATATCCTGCCGGATAACGTACTCGTCCTTGCTCAGGAAATACCCCGCCTCCGGCTCACCCCAGTGATACGACCCCTCCGTCCACAACGGATGCTTTCCGTCCAGCCGCGCCGCCGGATCCGCCGCGAGCACCTTGGTCACGTCCGCCGCATAGGGGCTCTTCATTCCGTTAAGCCCGTCGCTGTGCCAGGTAATGTAGAAGATACCGACCACGCGCCGTTGCCCGTCCTGCTTGACCGGCCCCACCGCCGAAATATCCGGCATCGACCGCCCCAGCGCATCCGTGGCCACCCAGGTATCCGCGTACAGATCGCGAAACGCCGCTTCTTCCGAATGCGCCGCCCCGCACGCCCCCAACACCACCAGCAAGAACGACAAACCGCGTGTATTCATGACAGACTCCCACATTGCAGCGCGACGGCCATCGTCACCCTCATCGACAAGCGAGTGTAGCACACGAAGTGCTTCACAAGGGGGGGAGCAATTCCGATGTAACCCCGAATTCCAATTCGAGGGGGGGCCATTTCGGTTTTTACGCGACCACTTCAGGCTCGGGGGAGGCATGAATGAGCCAGGGAGAAAAAGACAAGAGCCCCGAATTGGAATTCGGGGTTACAGAAGAGTGCCCTGTCGAGACGCCGGCCTCGTCGCGATTGGGATGCGGCTATTTCATGGCGTCGCGGAAGAAGCCGGCCATGATGTCGGCGACCCAGGGCCGGGGCCAACGCTGCTTGCGCGCGAAGCCATGACCCAATACGTCCACGGGCACAAACTCGACCGGCACGCCAACGCCCTCCAAGCGCGCGGCCAGATCTTCGGCCTGCTCGATGGGGATGACCATGTCGCCCTTGCCGTGCATGATGAGCGAGGGCGGTTCGCTGCCGTCGATGTGGTCGGCCGGCGAGTAGTAGGAGAAGGTTTCGGGATGCGAGGCCACGTCCGCGCCCACATACCATTCCACCACGTCCGGAAGCGCGCCGTTCTCGGCAAGCCCTGTTATGTCATACGCGCCGTAGAGCAGAAAACACGCCTGCACCGCGCTGGACGTTCCGGGCGGGTCCGCCCCGAAGTCCTCGGGTTCGGCGTACGCGGCCAGGGCCGCCAGGTGCCCACCCGAGCTGGATCCGAAGATCCCCACGCGTTCGGGGTCAAGCCCGTAGTCGGCGGCGTGGGCGTGAACCCAACGAATCGCGTCTTTCACGTCAGCCACCTGATCGTAGAATCCGTCGCCCTTGGCGGTTCGGAAATCGATCAGCACCGACCCGATACCTTCTTGCGCGAGGAAGCCGGCCAGGTCCGCGTTATCGGTCTTCTTGCCGAAGGACCACATGCCGCCGTGAACGAGCAACACCACGGGCGGCGGCGGCCCCGCGTCCCGCGGAACATAGATATCCGCCGTGAACGTGCGGGAATCGACGTGTTTGTAGGTTACCCCCTGATAGAGGTCATAGGACCCCGAGGGATCCAGCAACTTCCACAACAGAAACCATGTCACTACAGGATACATCTCCACCTCGATCGAATTTGCCTGCCCCATGCGCGCGCCGGGCCGCCCCACCCGTTCGCGGCACTACCGCCAAACGCAATACCGTCCGCCTCTGCCCAGTACGAGCGGGCGCCCCCGTCGTCATTCCTTGCCGAAACCCTCGTTTTCCGAAGGCGGCGCGGCGGCCTCCACGGCCTCGCGCCAGTTCCGCAGGCCAATGCGCATATCGGGCACCGGGTTGTCGGGACTTTCCTCGTACTCGATAACGATGGGGCCCGAAAACGCCACCGCCATCAGCTCCCGCGCCACCGCCACCATGTCCAGGGCGCCCTGTCCGGCGATGGTCTCTCGGCCGTCTTTCCAATCCTTCAGGTGCAGCGATATCACGCGGCTGCCGAGCGCGCGGATGACGTCGTGCGGGGCTTCTCCGGAGCGCAGCGCGTGTCCCGTGTCCACGCACGCGCCGATAAGCGCACTGTGTTTATCGACCGCTTTCAGCGTATCCTCGACCTTGTTGTAGCGCGATTCCGGGCCGTGATTGTGGATGGCAATCCGGATGCCGAACTCCTCGCACAACTCGTCCAGGTTGTCGAACGATTCCGGGGCCGGGTCGGCCGTGAGAATACCCGCGCCGATGGCCTGGGCGAACTCGAATTTGCGCCGGTTCGCCGCCGCGTCGCTCCCGAAGCCTTCCACGCCATAGCAGGGAACCTTTATGCCTTCCTCGATCAGGCGCTCCTTGACGCGGCCGAGGTCCGCGTAGGCCGGATCCGCCGGGAAGTGCACGCCGCAGAATTCCATGAGGTCGAGATCCAGCGCTTTCAACTGGCGGATGGCGCCCTCGAGGTCGAACGTGCGAAAGCTGTAACTCTGCGCGCCGACCGGATACATCCCACCACCGGCCGGCATCCCGCCGGTCATCCCCGCGGTAACCGACGCCAAGGCCGGCCTCTTGAACCGGCACACCTCGCGCAATCCACTCATGCCCAATCTCCTGGTTTCAAAACATGGATACGGTCTCGATTATACCGATATTTGGCATGGATTTCAGGCCGCGGTGGGCCGTTGTACAGGAAGAAGACGCAAAGGCCGGCGCGGGGAGCACACGGGTCTGCGCTTACCGTGTTCTTCCTGGGCCCTGGATGGGACCGTTCGCGGAATGTGTTGGGGGCCCCTAATGCTCGCCGCCGCAGCAGCACGGGTGGATGACGCCTCGGGGCAGGGTGCCGGCGGCGAACAGGCGGGCGGCCTCCACCGGAATGGTCTCGCAGTTTGCCGCGACGACGGGCTCGATGCCGTGCTGCTGCAGGTCGGCGGCAATGCGGTCGGCCAGCGCGCCGCAGACGAGGGCGTTGCAGTCGTGCAGCAGGGTCACGGCGCCCTGATGGCGATCCTGCGGGGCGGCGGTGCCGTATTCGCGGATGCCGAGCGGCTCGACGGCGCCGTTGGCGGCGTCGAAAACCGCAAAGCGGGTGCTGTTGCGAAAATGGCCGGTGATGGTGGCGTCGTCGAGGGTGGCTACCGCGATTCGCATCGATTGAACTTCCTTTGTTGCCGTTTCAAACATCCTTGCCGCACTTCGGACAGAAATTATAGTCCTGCTCGAGCGCCGCGCCGCAATACGGGCAGAACCCGCCTTCGATCCGCCTCGGGGAAGCGGCATCGAGGCCGGGCTCGCGGTCAACTGAGGCGTGCCCCAGCGCCTTCGCGATGGGATCGGGCTCTTCCTCGCCGGTGGTGATGTCGAGGTTGCTCAGCCGGTTGGGCTGGGTCGCGTTGAAGAAGTTTACATACGCCCTGACCACCGCCGCAATGACGAACACCACGCCAAACAACGCAACGAACCCCGGCGCGCCCATCGAAAGGGCCGCAATCGTCCAAATAACCCCAATGACGGCGGCAAGAATCCCGCCTATGCCGTCCATTAACGAGGGTCCCCGCCCGGGCTTTACGCTGTACATTGTTATCTTCTCCTGAATTCGCGCCTCATCCAGTGTCGCGGTTCCTGGCTCGAACTTCAACTTGAGCTTGCGCATGCCTCTTTCCATTTGGGCACAGACGTAGTACGATGATTCCAGCGCTGCTAGGGAAAGGCAATTCGATGGGGGACCTATGCGAATACTCAGCGGAGCCCTGCCTGCAACCGAGTCATTCCTGCACGTGGGGTATATTTCGGCTTACCCGCGGGAGTTTCGGCCCAATTCCACCATCGACGGGAAGGACATCTTCCTTCAAGGCATTCCAATTGATGTCGAGACTGCGCTTCGGCTCAAGGACGAGGCGCCCGTCAGCGAAGCGGCCGCGGACCGGGTGCAGTTGGCGGGCTTTGGCGGCCAGCCCCTGGCCGTATCCGGGCCGGCGGCGCTCTTGCTTGGGGTGTTCTTTCTGGGGGTAATGGCCTTGTACGCCGCGAAGCAATGCGGGTCGGCGCGGAAAAGGGCCGTTCTGCTGGGAGTCGTCGCGGCGTGCGCGTTGAGTGGCGTAGCATCGCTCTTCGCTCCATCGAAGGCCGATGCGTATCGTCTGCCACCACCTGACACTAAGGCGCCCTGGGAAGGGGTGACAACCCGCGCCTATGTTGACCCCGAGAGCGCTACGCGGGTGTTGATGCACGGAATAGTTGGCGATGCGCTTGCCAATGCCAACAACTCTGTCCGGACGCTGCCTCAGATCAAGGACGAGGTGGGTTTGCCCGTCGCGCAGCCTACCGAAGGAGAACGCTATGCCCTGCAGACCTACGGCCTAGACGGCTGGGGGCAACCTTTCCGCCTGGAAGGTCTGCATCTGGACATCGTAGAGAAGTCGGCCCGGTATTCGCGGCCGGGGATTCCTGTGGGGAGTTCCAACTATTTGCTGAAACCCGAGACGCCGCGCTATGTGCTGACCAGCGCCGGGCCCGACGGCGAATTCGGCACGAGCGACGACTTGATCGCCACCATCAAGGCCTTTACGGAAACGTGCTGGGACGAGGGGTTCCGGGGTTTGTATCTGCATAGAAACGGCGACAGCTACGCCGCGCTGTTCCATCGCTGGCGGGGGTTGACCTTCAAATATCGCGATCGCCAGCGTGCCGCCGAGATCGCGGGCAGCGATCTGTACGATTACCATACAATTGGAACCTGGGACGATTCGGCGACATACTTACCGGCGCCTCCGGACGCGCCGAAGAGCCTGACGGATGTTGCGAAGGGTCATTTCGATCGCACCGCTGCCGGAGACGCGCGACTCCTGCTCCTCATTCAACCGGCGGAGATGAACAGGATATGAGTGGAACGGAGTCGTTGCGTACGGGTTGCTCGGAGTTGATGCAGCTTACGCTCATTCTGGCGGTGTACCTGTTTGTGGGAGCGCGCCTCGAGGGTTTGCCCATACTGCCGGACGCCTTTTCGTCCCTGGCTTCCGCGGGGCTCTTGCTTGCGCTCTCCGTGACCTGGTTGCGGGCTCACCCCCTGGAACGTCTCGTTTTGCACGGTGGCGGCAAGACGAACACGCTGGTCATCATCCTGGCCGGAATGCTGCTGGTCAATCACTTGATGCTCCCCGTTCCTGGCTACGCTGAACCGAAGGAACTTGGAACGCTGCTGGGGTTGATTGTAGTGGTGCCGTTGGCGGAAGAGCTGTTCTTCCGCGGCATCCTGTTCGATCACCTGCAACGAAACCTGGGCCCTCTCGCCGCATGGCTGCTGTCGGCGGCCCTGTTCGGCGGGTTGCACCACGCGAACGGCAGCGTCCTGTCGGGCCTGATGCTCGGAGTGTTGGCGGGCGGCGTGGTCCTACTTACTGGAAACGTCGCCGCGGCCGTGGCCATTCACGTATTCTTCAACGCCAGTATACTTCAGTTCGATGCCGACCCGATTACACAGCGTCACATCCTCATGGTGGCGATGGTGACACTGCTTTGGCTTTATCTCTTCGGCCGGTTTGTTCACAAGGGCACCCATGAATCACCCTCCTCAGATGTTGTCGGCCCTGCCGCCTGACTTTCACGACACGCGCAACGGTTCGCACCTGCTGGTCTGGGGCGAGTTGGGCCAGTGGCTTGTCGTCGACGATGACCTCTACGCCTTCCTGCGCCTGCTGGACGGGCGGCGGACGTTTGAGGAGGCCGTCCTCGCGCATGCGCGGGGGAACGAACTTCGCGCGGCGCAAGCGTTGCCGGAGGCGCGCCAGGCCGTAGCGGAGCTGCGTAATCGCGGGATCGTGCGCGACGGTTCGAAGGCGCCTGCGCAGGCGCAGGAAGGGACTCGCCTCGCGAACGTGACGTTCAACATCACGAATCGCTGCAACCTGCGTTGCGCGTGGTGCTACAACGCGGGACGTCTCAGCGAGGAGATGGATGTCGATGAGGTGTTCAATGCGATCGCGGGCGCGGAGCGTTTGATTGCGCGGGATGCCACGTTTATCGTGCTCGGCGGAGAGCCGTTCCTGGAGCCGCCGAGGCTGATTCGCACGGTCGCGCGTGCGGAGGCGTTGTTCTCCTCCCCCATTCTCGTGTCCACCAACGGGACGCTCGTCACGCGCGAAATCGCGGCGGCATTGAAGGGGTATCGCGTCGAGGTGCAGGTGTCGCTCGACGCGGCCACAGCCGCGGAACACGACGCCATTCGGGGCGAAGACGTGTACGAACGGGCCGTGGAGGGCGTGCGTTGGCTGGTCGAGGCGGGCGTGTACACGGTGTTGAGCAAGGTGTACACGCGCGCGGGGAACCACGGGTTCGAGGCGTACCTCGATTTGGCGCGCGGATTGGGCGTGAACGAGGCGCGCTTCATTCCGATGCGCAGGCTCGGGCGCGGCGCGCAGGTCGATGCCGCGCCGGATCAGTTGGTGGCGTTTCGCGAACTGGCGGGGGTGCTGCAACGGCGGCCGGAGCTTCGTCCGCTGTTGCGGCGCGATTACTTCTCGATCCTGTTTGAAATGTGCCGCCGTTCGAGCCGGCGCGGGGGCTGCGGCATCGGTCAGCAGGTGGTGTTCATCGATGCCGACGGCAGTGTGTATCCCTGTCCGAATCACGTACGTCCGGAGCATTGCTGCGGAAACCTGCGCGAAGGAAGCCTTGCGGATATCGTGGAAAGCTCACCCGTGTTTGCGGCGATGGCGCGGACCTATCGCATCGAGCGTTACACCCGTTGTTCGGCGTGCGCGTTCCGGCGGTGGTGCGCGGGCGATTGCCGTGGCGAGACGCTGGCCGTCACGGGGGATCCGCTGGCGCCGTCGCCGCATTGCGAGGCGCTGCGGGCATTGATTCCCGAAGTCTTGTGGATGATCGCCGAGAACGATCCGCGGTTCGGAGCGCCCGGCGCCGCAACGAGCACTTTCCTCACCTGATTGCTCCCTTCGATACGTTATACTGACTCGGAACCGGCACATTTCTTACGAAAAGGCAAACGGCGGAGTCGGTCTTATGAAAACGTTGGTGGTGTTGATGGTGACGGGCGGCATAGCGGTGAGCGCGTGGGGTGTGACGCCCACGCCGGAGGAAATGGCACAGGCACGCGCGTGGGCTCAAGCGAAGTTCGAGGGAGCGCAGGCTGAAGGGGCGGTGAAAGCGGGGCTCTCCGTAATCGAGAACAACGACCCGCTGCAGTTGAACGAGCGAAACGGCAAGCCGCTGCACATGGACAAGCAGTATGCGCGGGGGTTGTATGCGCACGCGCCCAGCAAGGTCGTGGTGCAATTGCCGGGGCCGGGCAAGACCTTCTTCGCGACGGTAGGGGTTGATTCGAATGAGCAGACGTCGGGGCAGCGGGGCAGCGTGGTATTTGCGGTGCGCGTGGGCGATGCGGAGAAGTTCCGCAGCGGCGTAATGCGCGAGGGGACGGCGCCGCTGCCGCTCGAGGTCGATCTGGGCGGGGCGCAGGAATTGACGCTGATCGTTGAGGATTCGGGCGACGGGATCTCTTGCGACCAGTCGGACTGGGCGGACGCGCGTGTCGCGCTGGCGGATGGGCGCGAAGTGTGGCTGGACGAATTGCCGATCCTGAACGAGCAGCGGCCGTTTGATACGACGCCGCCGTTCTCGTTTGTGTACGGCGGGAAGGCTTCGCCGGAGTTGCTGACAGGGTGGACGCTAAAGCGGGAGCGGAAGCAACTCGACGACACGCGCGTTGGCCACACGACGGTTTACACCGATCCGGAAACGAAGCTGGAAGTGCGCTGCGAAGGGATCGAGTACCTCGATTTCCCGACGGTTGAGTGGACGGTCCACTTCAAGAACAAGGGCACCGCGGATTCGCCGTTGCTGACGGACGTCAAGGGCCTGAACGCGCGGCTCGATCGCGGCGAGCAGGGCGAGTTTGTGCTGCACCATCAGGTCGGCACGCTCGTGAAGGCGAACGACTACGAACCGCTGGAGACTGTCCTCGAAAAGGGCAAGACGTTCGATCTGGCGCCGCGCGGCGGACGTCCCTGCGGCACGGTGTTTCCGTACTTCAACCTTGAATACTCCGGCGGCGGGGCCATTGTGGTTGTGGGCTGGTCGGGACAGTGGTCGGCGCGGTTTGCGCGCGACGATACGCGCGGACTGACCGTCACGAGCGGGCAGGAGACCACGCATTTCGTGTTGCGTCCCGGCGAGGAGGTGCGCACGCCGATGACGGTAATGCAATTCTGGCGCGGCGACCGCACCCGCGCGCAGAACGTGTGGCGGCGCTGGATGATGGCGCACAACGTGCCGAAGCCGGGCGGCGTCTTCCCCGCGCCGCAACTCACGCCGTGCAGCTCGCACCAGTACGGCGAGATGATTCACGCGGACGAGGCGAGCCAGTTGATGTTCATCGACCGCTACCTCGAGGAGCGGATTCCGATCGCATATTGGTGGATGGACGCGGGCTGGTACGTGAACGAGACGGGCTGGCCGAACACGGGCACGTGGGAGGTCGATACGAAGCGGTTCCCAAGGGGGCTGCGGTCGATCACCGATTACGCGCACGGCAAGGGGCTGAAGTCGATCGTGTGGTTCGAGCCGGAGCGCGTTACGCCGGGGACATGGCAGTACGTGAACCAACCGGAATGGCTCAACGGCAAGGGCGACGGGCAGAAGCTCTTGAACCTCGGCAACCGGGTTGCGTGGGACTGGCTGGTGGGGCATATCTCCGGATTTATCGAGTCGC
>JAVEWL010000172.1:0-9182 GCA_034004565.1 FCB group bacterium
GTGATGGGGAGGGGTTGGTTGAGGATGGGCTTGAAGTCGCTGAGGCCGTCGGGACCGTCGTGGATCTTGTTGTCGACCTGGGCGATGATGTAGGTCTGCGGTCCGCTGAGTTCGATGAAGTCCGGGTAGCCTTCGTCGGTGTTGGCGAATATTGCGTTGGTGATTTGGACGCTGACGGGCAACCCGTTCAACTGAAGCGTGAGGGTTCCGCCTTCGGTGTAGGTGGGCAAGGGATTGCCTGCGGCACTGTCCGGGGTGCTCGCGGTGCGGAAGCAGCCGGTGGCCAGTATGAGTGCGAGCGCTGCGACGGAAAGCACGGTCTTGCGCAAATCGAACAACATGAAGCCTTCCTCCTTCAAACGTGGGTTGGCGTTGCAGGATGTGGGAGCCGGATAGTGTGTGCTAAGGAGATTTTACCACGAGTGGGTGCGAGTTGGGGTTCTTAATGTAACCCCGAATTCCCATTCGGGGGCTTAAGCTTCTAAAACAAATACCCCGAATGGGAATTCGGGGTTACATTAAGAAAGCCGCCGCGGGCTTCCTCAGGGGAAACCCGCGGCGTGGTGTTTGTGCGGGGGTTAGGCGCGAGCGCCTTGCTTGGTGGCTTCGACGGGTACGGTGGCCGCTTCGTGGTCGATGGACCAGCCGGTCTTGAGTCCGAGGACAAACCAGGCCAGCGCGAAGATCCCCGCGGCGAAGATGATGTCGCCGGGGACGCGCATCCAGCGCAGGTTCGCCATGAGCGGGGTCTGCAGGAATTCGGCGGAACGGGCGTACCACATGCCCTCGTTGACGCTTGCGATGGCCTGCAGAATGCCGACGGGCAAGAGGCTCAGCAGCACCATCGTCGCGAGGCCGATGTTGATGCTCCAGAACGCAAACGACAGCGCGCCGGTGCGCCAGGCCTTCTCGATGGACAGCGCCTTCAGCGAGAAGAGCATCAGGCCGATGCCCAGCATACCGTAGACGCCGAACAGTGCGGTGTGGCCGTGGACGGGCGTCGTGTTGAGGCCCTGCATGTAGTAGAGCGCGATCGGCGGGTTGATGAGGAAGCCGAACAGGCCCGCACCGACGAAGTTCCAGAACGCCACGGCGATGAAGAAGTAGATCGGCCATTTATAGGCCCGCACCCAGCGCTCGCCGCGGGTATGAGTGAGGTTTTCGTAGGCTTCGAAGCCGATCAGCACCAGCGGCACGATCTCGAGCGCGCTGAACACGGACCCGAAGGCCAGCACGGCCGTCGGGGTGCCCGTGAAGTACAGATGGTGCATGGTGCCGATGATGCCGCCGCTCAGGAAGATGATCGCGGAGAACATCACCGCCGCCGTGGCCGTGGCCTTCTTCAAGAGGCCCATGCGGGTAAACAGGAACGCGATAACCACCGTGGCGAACACTTCGAAGAAGCCCTCGACCCACAGATGGATAACCCACCAGCGCCAGTACTCGGCCATGGCGAGGTGCGTCTGGCGTCCCCACATCAGACCGGCGGCGTAGAAGAGCCCGATGGCCGCGGAGGACAGCAGGAACATTCCGAGCAGGTGCTTGTTCTCGCCCGGATTCTTGAAGGCGGGCGCGAGCGCGCGCACGACCAGTCCGAGCCACAGGAAGAGGCCCACCAGCAGGAAGATCTGCCAGAAGCGGCCAAGGTCGACGTATTCATAGCCCTGATGGCCGAACCAGAAATTGCTCACGAAGCCGAGCTTCTGTTGCACGCCGAACCATTGCCCCGCGAGCGAGCCGACCACGATGACGAGCAGGCAAACGAAGAGGAAATTGACGCCCGCGCGCTGGAACTTCGGTTCCTTGCCGGAAACCGCGGGCGCGATGAAGAGCCCGGTGGCGAGCCACGCGGTGGCGATCCAGAAGATGCCGAGCTGCGTGTGCCAGGTGCGGGTCACGGCGTAGGGCAGCCACTTTGCGAGCGGAATGCCGTAGAAGCTCTGGCCTTCAACGCCGTAGTGCGCCGTGACAATGCCAAGTCCGACCTGCGCCAGCATCAGCGCAACGACGACCCAGAAATACTTCAAGGTGGCCTTCATCGAGGCCGTCGGTTTGAGGCCCATCAGCGGATCCGCGCCGGGCACGAGATGGCCGTCTTCCTGGTTACGCGTGATGGCGAAATACCACGCCAGCGCGCCCACGCCCGCCAGCAGCACAATCACGCTGACAATGGACCACAGCACGATATTGCCGGTGGGCACGTTGTCGATGAGCGGCTCGTGCGGCCAGTTGTTGGTGTAGCTGATGGCCTGGCCGGGACGCTCCGTCGAGCACGCCCACGCCGCCCAAAAGAAGAACGCGTTCATCTGCGCCATCCGCTCGGGCGACTTGATGGCGTTGTCGGCAATGGCATAGTGCCCACGGAGTTCTTCGAGCGCCGGGTCATTGCCGAACAGCGACGCGTAATGCGCGCCCACCTGCTCCATCGCCTTCGCGCGGTCGAGGGAGACGGTGGTCGTCTTCGCGACCGGGTCGTAGGTGTTCGTGCGCAGCTCCTGCTTGAGCCGCGCCTTGAGTCCCGCCTGCTCTTCGACGCTCAAGGAGGCATAGTCGCCGCCCGCCCAGTTGTCGAGCATCGTCACTGCCTGGCGGTGTAAATAGTCCGCCGACCAGTCCGGGGCCACATACGCGCCGTGACCCCAGACTGAGCCGACTTCCTGGCCCCCCATGGACTGCCATACGTTCTGTCCGTCTTTAATGTCCTGCCCCGTGAAAAGCACCGTACCGTCTGTCGTAATGACCTTGTCCGGAATCGGCGGACTCTGCCGATAGATCTCGACGCCGTACCACCCGAGCACGGCAAACGAAAGCGCCACCGTGACGCTCAACCCTACCCACAATCTGAAATAGTTCATGGTCTATCCTCCTCTGACCCCGTTTCCGCTCAGTGCTGATGGCTGCACGTGCACCCGGTACCCTCGCTGACCTTCGCCACGCCGTAGCGATCGGCCAGGTCGTTCGCAATCTGCAAATACTTCTCGTGCGTGCCGGCGCCCATGTGCTCGACCTCGACCTCCTCGAAGAGGCGCAGGAGTTCGTCCTGATCGCTCGTGCTGAAGACCTTGTCGGCCATCGAGAAGAGGCAGTGGTCTTCCTTCTGGATGTGCATGCGGAGCATCCGCACGTATTCGTTCGCGTACTCGGCGAAGCCGTCGGGGTTGTTGGCCTCGATGGAATCCGCCATGCCCTTGATGAGCGCGCGGCCCTCTTCGTGCTCGTCACACATCACGCCTGTGGGGCCGCTGTCGCGATCAAAGCCCTTCGATTCCATCATCGGGAACAACTGGGCCTCTTCCTTGCCGTGATGGCAGCGGTCGGCGAAGTTGCGGAAGAAGTCGAGCGCTTGCGTGGCGGAGGCCGCGTCGATCAGCTTGTCTTTGGCCGCGCCCTCGGCGATGTGCTGCAATACTTCCAGTACCTGCTCGATGACCCGGTGTTCGCTCTTCAGAATTTCGGTGGGTAGCATGTCTATTCTCCTTGCACACTTTTTGACAGGATTAACAAGATTGTTTAGATAAAGAACACGAATGCATTGGACCCTGCTTCGCATTCATGACTTTCCAGAGGTGGAATCCCCACAACGCCAGCGCCGTGACCTCCAGGAGTCCGCTCACGCCCGCGACGGGGAAGGCCGCCGTGTTGAAATCGGTCAGCGTTTGCATGCTCACGCGCAGGAAGCAGCCCAGGTTCAGCAGCGCGAAGGGCAGCCAGAGGGAGGTCAGGGAGCTTCCGGGGATGCCCTTGAGCATCGGCACCACCTTCGCCGAGACGCCCACGATCATCAGGCTGATAAAGCCGACGGTGATGGCGTGGCGAATGGCGCCGTAGTAGGCGTGCGAGAAGCCGATCTGCGCCGCGTGGCTTTCGGGCGCGACCGCGCGAAGCAGACCGAACTGGTACGCCGGGAGCAGCACCAGCATCAGCAGCGAGAAGAGAAGCCACCCGTAGCCCGTGCGAATGAACTTGAGGCTGCGGTCCGCGCCGAGCGCTTGGCGGTGAAGTCCGAGGCTCAGCGCGAATACCACCGAGGATCCCGCCATCAGCAACACGCCCGAATACCAGAGTGCCGCCCAGGCGTGTCCCGCCGTGCGCATCAGCACGAAGCCCGTGCACTGCGCCGCCAGCCCCACCAGGATTGACGCGAGGAGCACCAGGCTCCTCCGTCGCGGCACCTCAGGGAAACGATAGAAGGCCGGCAGGATTTTTTGGCTGACGCCGAAGATCATCAGCATCGCGAAACCGTGTATCTGCATCTCGCGCAGCGGCGCCTGCCAGGTCGCCGTCAGGGTCAGCAAGTGGTCGCGGGTCGGCGCGAGGGCCGTCGCCACGAAGTAGACCGTGTCGTATACGCCCTGCACCGCGAACCACGCCAGCGCCGCGAAGATGTAGAACTCGTAGGCGCGCGTCGGATTCAGCGAACGGCGGAAGGTCGCGACGATGACGAACAGGAACAGGCCTATGGCCGCCAGTTCGACAATCGACCCTGCGGCTGCGGGGATAAGGGTCCAAGGCAGGTGGCCCACCAGCGGCTGCAATCCGGACCGAAGCACGATGCCCCCCAGCATCAGTGCGAAGGAAAGCCGGGCCAGCCGCGGGTACGCCAGGGCCACCTGCTTGAACCGCGGGAATTGTTGATACGCGAAACCCATCACGAACAGGCCCACCCAACCGAAGATCTGGGCGTGACCGTGGGCGTTGACCTCCTGGAGGCCGACGGCCGTGAAGGAGCCGAGCAACGCGATGCGCAGGAGGAGCGCCGCGCCCCAGGCGGCGCCGAGGGTCAGGACGAGGGCGATGCCGCCCTTGAAGAAAGGTTGGTAGATGGCCTCCGCCGGGTCGACGTCGGCGGGGCAGTGGCTGGGGTTAAGTACGGTTGCCGTGGCGCTCATCTGAGGGCTCCTTGCCTTATGGCCTAATCGCATGTCGATATCTGATTTATGCGCAAAAAAAAGGGGTTAGAGTCCCAGTACCGGAATCGGTTCGCCCGCCAGGAGGTCCGCAACGGAGGTTTCCCGCAGGAATTCAAGATACGAATCGCGCACTTCCTTCCAGCGATTGTGGACCGCACAGGGGTGGTCGCCCGAGCACTTCGGCCGGCCCATGAAGCAGCCCTGCCACCGGCTCACCTGTTCGATGGGGTCAACGATATCGAACAGGCTGATGTCTTCCGGGCGCTTTGCCAGGCGAAAACCGCCGCCCAGCCCCTTCTGGGAGATCACAAGCCCCTCGTGTGTAAAGGCTTGCAGGAGCTTGCCGAGATAGTTGCCGCGCGCGCCAATCTTCTCGGCGATGGCCCCGGCGCCCTCGTATGTGCCTTCCGGAAGCTCCGCCAGCAGGCTCATGGCCCGGATGGCTTGCAAGGCTGTTTTAGAAATCATCGCACTCTCCTCTAATCGCATGTGAATATATCATTTTGGGTGGGGCGTGTCAAGGGGGATGTTGGCGGTGGCGGGAAAGTACCGAGCGATTGGTGAGAATGGGTCTTATGGGTCTTATGGGAGCTATGGGAGCTATGGGAGTCATGGGAAGTATGGGAGCTATGGGAGTCATGGGAAGTATGGGAGCTATGAGGGCGAGCCTAGTCGGCGGGGAGGTAGAGGGTGACTTCGAGGCCGCGGCCGGTTCCGGGATTGATCTCGATGCGGCCTTTATGGCTCTCGATAATGCGCTTGACGATGGCCATGCCCAGGCCGGTGCCCTTGGTCTTGGTGGTGTAGAAGGGCTCGAAAATGCGCTGGGCCTGTTCGGGATTCAGGCCGGGGCCGGTATCTCTGACGACGACTTTTCGGGCCGGGCCGCCGTTGAGTTGGGCGTCCGCCACGGTGATGAAGATTGTGACCTCGTTCGCGCAGGCGGCGAGGGAGTTTTCGAGGAGGTTGCGGAACACTTGCCGCATGCGGAAACGGTCGACCGTGCAGACGGTTAAGGCGGGATCGACGTCGGCAACCAGGACGGCGCTCTTTTCCGCGCGCGAAGGTTCGAGGTGTTTCCAGGCCTCCTCCCAGATTTCGGCAAGGCGATACGGGGCGCATTCGAGCGTGATGTTGGCGGAGTAGTCGCGGACCTCGTCGTGAACGCGTTGCAGATCGGCCTGGGCCTTGGATGCTTCGTCGAGCAGCGGCAGCAGTTCGGGCTGGTTTTTCAGGCGTCGCGCCAGCATATCGATGCAGGCGCGGTTGCGCTGCAGCGCGTTGCGGCTTTCGTGCGACAGGCCGGTGATCATCTGGCCGATGGCGGCGAGGCGTTCGGACTGACGCAGCGCGTCTTCGAGGCGTTTGCGCTGTGTGACGTCCCAGGACACGCCCGACATTCGCTGGGGTCGTCGGCTCTGGTCGTAGCGCACCCGGCCGCGCGTGGCCAGGTAATGGGCGGAGCCGTCGGGCCAGACGATGCGGCACTCGTAGTCGAAGGGCTCGCCCGTGGTGAGCGCGCGTGACAGTTGCGACCGGACGTGTGCGCGGTCGTCGGGATGCACCCGATCCATCACTTCTTTTTCTTTGCCGCTGAGGGCGCCGGGCTCGAGCCCGAATAGCGGAGGCATGTAGTTGTCAAAATGGACAAAGCGCTCGCGGATATTCCAGTTCCAGGTGCCGATGCCGGCCGAGGCGAGGGCGAGCGCGAGGCGTTCGTCGCTTTCGCGCAGGGCCTTTTCCGAGCGCAGCAGATCGGCCGTGCGTACGGCCACGCGCTCTTCGAGGGTTTGGGTGAGGTTGCGCAGTTCGTGCTCGATGCGCTTGAGTTCGGTCACGTCGTAGGCGGCCACGGTGATGCCGACGATGGCGTCCTTGGTGTCGCGCAGCGGTTGCACCGCGAGGTCGTAGACGAGCGTACGTTTGCCGGCCTTAAACTCAAAGATCTCTCGCACACCTTCCCCGGTTTCCAGCACCCGCCGTTTGATGCGGGTGATACTTTCGGCTTCTTCGGGGGGGAGCAGGTCTCTGTCGCGTTTGCCGACAATGTGTTCGGGCGGGATGTCCGCCGTGTTGTAGGCCCAGGTGTAGCGCAGGTCACGATCCTGGTTGGCGACGCTGATGCCGGCGTGGTGGATGGCAATGCGGAATCGCTCCTCGCTTTCGCGCAAGGCTTCCTCCATGCGTTTCCGCTCGGTGATGTCGTGCATGAGGGCGAAGAAGCCCACCACTTTACCGTTGTCGTCGACGCGCGGGACGTACGCGGCCTGGATGTGGCGTTTGCCGCCGGCACGGTCGATGGACCGCGTGTACGTAATCTTTTTCCCGCGAAGCGCGTTCTCCGAATGCGGTTCCAGTTCCGCGTAGACTTCCCTGCCCACGACCTCGCTTGCGTGCTTTCCCACGACCTCGGTGCCGAACCATTCCTCGTACGCCTTGTTTGCGAAGCGGAAGTATCCGTTGGCATCGACGTAGGTGATCATGGCGGGGAGCGAGTCGGTGATGAGCCGCATCTCCTCTTCGCTGCCCCGAAGGGCGTCTTCGCGACGCTTCAGATCGCGAAACAACAGTGTATACGGCTGGCGAAGCCCCTGCTCGACGAAAACCTTGTAGAGCAGGTAGACGCTGACCAGTTTGAGCAGATGCCCGGCGGTATTGAAGAAGTCGCTGACGGTGATGTAGAGACTGAAGGCGAGTTCCGAGACGATGGCGATGGCGATGGCGGCCGCCAGCAGACGGAAGACCTCGGGAACGAACTGGCGCCGGTGCCGGACCAACAGTGCCAACGACGCGATGAATATCGCGCAGACAAGTCCTTCACTGGCGATCTTGAAGCCGGTGAGGCCGGTCTCGGGCGAAAAGCACTCGGGAAAATGTCCGGTGAAGATCGCGGCAATCAGGGCGGCCGTGGCCGCCCCGTAGACGGCGAGTGTATGCGAAAGCCGGATCCGCCGGTTGTGCGCGACCATCGCGCCCAACAGTGTAAGGCTTTGGACGTACCGCGCGGCGATCCAGAATTGCGTGGCACGGTCCGCGTCCGTCTGAAACACGTTCATGCCCTTGTACGAGAGCATGTGGAACACGTCGAGCAGCCCAACAGACAAGAACCCGATGCTGAGCAGCACGAGCCAGTTGTCGTTCAGAAACCGGCGAGTGTTCCAGAATACCGTGAACATCGCAAAGGCGACGACAATGCTGAAGGTCTCGATCAGCACGTGAAAAAGGAGGTAATTCTGGAAGCTCGTCAGCAGCAGCGAGAGGAGGATTGCTCCAAACGCCAGGACGGTCCAGAATCGGTGTACCGGTTGCCAAGGTGATGTTGCGAGTGCCATGAACGCCCCCCGGCGCAGCTAAATCCAGGCCAGTCACGCCTTGCCATCGCCAGAGCGTTTTGGAGGAAGACGAAGCGATCACGCACGATTCCGCTTCGCAAACGCCCCGCGGTTGTTCCCAACGCTGTTGCCTGTCTGAATACTATCGGATTCCGTTCGCCCCGAACAATTGCTCGAAAGGATGAAGACACTGCGGCCCAGGCGGCAGTTGATCACGGTGAGTATGACACGTCCAAGGAAATGGGGCAACCCGGAATTGATGTGCAGGAAGCGGCAAAGGCCTCACCGCGGTTTGCCCGCAACCGCCGCTGGCCACAACGCCCATGCTCCACGTTACGAGGTCTTTGGGTTGGGGCCGGCTTGAGGGCAAGTGGCGGCGCGGCGTGGTACTCCGGTCGTATGTACTTTCTGTGCTTACCGTGGGGGGCTTCCCGGTGCCGCTGTGCAAGGCACCTGCTTCAGTTCATTACACTGGAGGACACCCCTGGCTGTTTTCGCCTGTTTCTATTCCCTTGCGGCCCATCACCTTAAATCAAAAACCACCCCCTGAAAGCTCTCCCCCGGGGCGGGGTGAGGGTTCATGCGTTGGCTCACAAAGAGAGACGCACAATTCCCGAGTAGCCCATGACCAGGCAGGCCTGGTTTTCGCCGAAGCGGGCGCGGGTGGGGGCGGCCATCACCGGGGTTTCGTTCACAAGTTGGCCGATGTTGCCAAGAAAGCTGTAATGGGCCACGGACTGGCCGCCGCTCTGGACCAGGACGTCGTCGCCCTTGGCGTCGAGCAGGCTGCTCCAATCGGCGCCCAGATCGATACCTTCGCCGAGCGCAAGAGCCCCGTCGGTGGACACCGTGACGGCATAGAGGTCGTGCGTGTCCTTATATGCGTCCAGATACACGCGGTTTCCTCGCCCCATGACTTGAATGGTCACTTCCGGCAGAG
>JAVEWL010000173.1:0-9110 GCA_034004565.1 FCB group bacterium
GGGGTAGGGGGGGAAGCTCCTGGCATTTCATTAAGCACCCCCAAACAAGTTTGGAGGTGGCATTTCCGAAAGGGGAAATATGCCGAAGTCTATCGCCCGGCCGAGATTAGACGATCCACAGTCACAGGCAACGACGCGGGAGTTTCGATTCGGGCGTCGGCGTCGCGCCACTCGCCGTCGTTGCCGAAGCCGTAGGCGGCGGCCACAGCCAGGATGCCGTTTGCGTGGGCGGCTTCGATGTCGTCGTGACGGTCGCCGACAACAATGGCCGGGCGCGCCTCGACGAGTGTAAGAAGCTCGGCAATCATCTCGGTCTTACCGGAGTAGCGCGTGCCCCGGCAGCGAATTTCGGTAAAGAAATGCCGCAGGTCGTGCGCGTCGAGGAACTCGCAGAGGTAGTCCTCGGGCGCATTCGAGCAGACCGCAAGCACGTGCCCTTCGTCGCGCAGGGTTTCAAGGGCACAATGCATGCCTTCGTAGAGGCGGCCTTCGGAGCCGATAAGGTCGAGCTCGAGGCGATCCGTGGCGGCGACGATTTCGGCGGCCTTATCGGACGGGCACAGGGCCTTAAGCCAGGCGTGGTAGTCTTCGACGGGACGCCCGAAAAACGAGCAGATCGCATCCGCATCCGGCTCCGGCAAACCGTAGGCGGCCATGGTGCGCTGAACGGCCGGCACCGTAACCCGCGCGGTCTCGAGAATAGTGCCGTCAATATCGAAAATCACAAACGCCATGCCGCTTCCTTTCGTGCCGCTATTTGAACTCCAGCCGCGCGGGCTGGGTGCCGCCTTTCCGGTCTACCGTGACCTCGGCCGACGCGCTGCGTCCGCGCGCGAAATCCTCCAGGGTCTCCTCGCGAAGCGCAACGGCGTAGAGGGTATACCGTCCCGGCTCAAGAGAGTCAATCCGAAGCGGCCCGTTGCGGCGCAGGAATTGCCTCGCCACCGCCTTCCGGGTGAGCGCCTCGAGCTGGTGAAAATTCATCGGCTCGCGTTCCGGCGGGCTCCAAAGCACGTACACCCGGGCGTGTTCGCCCTTTTCTAACCCCGCGAGTTCTCCTTCCAGCCGCGCGGTCTCCTTGAAGTCGACATCCTGCCGCACCGCCTTGCTGCCGGCCACATCGGTTTCGACGACCTTGCGCCGCATGCGGCTGTCGGCCGTTACGGCCATTGTAAACAGCCGCGCCTTCCCAGGCGGAACGGGCTCGGTGCGGTACCAGCCTTCGTCGCCGGTTTTGGCAATGGTGGTGAAAACCTCCCCGGAACTGCCGGTTACTTCAACCTCCAGTTCGGCGTATTGCACGAGCACTCCGTGCTGCGTGACCCGCCCTTCGATGCGGGTCGTGGCGGGCGGAAAGTCGATTTCGATGCGGGCGGTCTCCCCGGCTTTCGTGTCAACGGAACGAGCAGCGTGGCGGGTGTTGAGCCAGTTGGCGGTAAACGCAAGCGGGCCTTCGGGCAAGCCCGTGAGCGCGAAACGGCCCTCCGCGTCCGCGAAACTCGACACGGCCGGCGCGTCGCCTTCCTTGGGTTCCACGCGAACTTCCGCGTTGGCCAGCGGCTCGCCCGCGGCGCTTATCAGGCCCTCCAGCCTGGCCGCCGGGGCCAGCCTGAACCGCAATTCGCCTCCCTCGATAGCAGGCATGGATGCGGTCGCGTAATCGGGATGCCAGGCGCAGATGGCCACCGGCCGTGAGGGCACCCCCTCGGCCCGGAAATGCCCTTGCGCGTCGGAGCGTCCCGCTTCCAGGCCCTCCAGGAAGGGGAACGGAATCTGACCGACGAAGATCGCCACGTCCGGAACGGGCCGCCCCGTGGCATCCACGACGCTCCCTTCGACCGCGCGGGCGCGTTCGAGGCGCACGAGGACCTGGACGGGGTCCTTCGGCGGCTCCGGCACCGTGGCCTCGGTCACGGCATTGGCATAGCCCGCCGCGCGAACAAGGATGTTGGCCTTGCCCGGCGTTAGTCCGCCCAGGTGGAAACGTCCATCGAGGTCGGCCGTCTTCACGAAGACGGGCTTACCATGCGCGTCCCTGGCTTTCGGGTGGGCCACTTCGAATTCCGTGACGGGCACTTCGGTCAGGGCATCGACCACCAGCCCTTCCACCGCGCCGGCCTCTTCTTCTTCCGCCGGCTCGGCTGCCGGTACGGACGCGGGCAACGGCGCGGGCGCCGGGGCCGCAGGGGCCGGTACGAGCGCCACAGGGGACGGAGGCGCTCCTGGGATTGTCTCGGAAGGCAGCAGATGCGCCGCGAAATAGCAGCCCGCCGCGAGCGCCAGCAGCCCCGCCGCGGCCCAACGGAGGCGCCCGCGCGCGGCGGGGGCGTGCGGTTCAGGCGCGCGCCAGGCAATCGGTTCGCTCAGGGCGTCGCGCGCAACGTCCTCGACCGTCAGTGCAGGCAGGACGGCGGCAACGATGCCTTTCAGGCTTTCGTTGCCCAGGCGCGCTTCGGCGGCGGCAAGCAAGCTCCTCGTCTCGCCCTGAGAAAGGCCACAAAGCCGCGCAATTTCCGCCAGGGGCCGGCCGGCGGCGCAGCGCAGGAGAACGGCGTGGCGCGCGGGTTCGCCCAGCGCCAAAAACGCCTGCCGGATGCGGCGGTGGTTGTCCGAATCGTCGGCTGCGGCGCGGGACGGCGGGTGCTTACACAATTCGCGGGTCACCGCCCGGAGGCGGTCCTCGAAAGTCTCGCTCAAGGCCAGGGAGTCGAGCCTCCGGTAAGCCTCCAGGAAAGCCTCCCGGGTCACTCCGGCCGCCTCCGCGCGCGCCCCCAGCCGGGCATAGGCATGCGCATACACGGAAAGAAAGTGGCGCCGCACGAGGAGCAGATACTCCTCGCGGTTGCCGCCGAGCACGCGGCGCACCAGTTCTCTGTCGTCTCGCTGGAGAAAACGCCCTATTGCGGATTTGATTGCTTGCATGTCCCTTAAGAATACCGTGCAAGGGGTATGAGTTCCCAATCTTTGAGTTGGGGAATGGGAATTATGAGAAGCATGGATGGTGTGAATGGGGCGTGGACGCGATGGCGCCGATTGGAACATCGGCGTTCCATGGGTGCGAAATCTTTTGCTATAATCGTCTGTTCCTTACAGGGCATGTCGGCGGTGTGTTTTGCCCTTCTGAACGTAACGAATTCCGCCCTATTGACTTGGGGATCGTATGTCGCGCAACAACCATAACAACCATCACAAATCGAACGCCATTGTCATCAAGGGCGCACGAGAGCATAACCTTCAGAACATCAGCCTGACCATTCCCCGGGACCGGCTTGTGGTCATCACCGGGTTGAGCGGTTCGGGGAAGTCCAGTCTTGCCTTCGATACGATTTATGCGGAAGGACAGCGGCGGTATGTCGAAAGCCTGTCGGCGTATGCGCGCCAATTCCTCGAGCAGATGGAAAAACCGGATGTGGACCTCATCGAGGGGCTAAGTCCAGCGATCTCCATCGAGCAGAAGACGACCCATCGCAATCCGCGCTCCACCGTGGGCACGGTCACCGAGATCTACGACTACCTGCGGCTGTTGTTCGCGCGGGTGGGCACGCCGCACTGCTACAAGTGCGGGAAGCCGATCCAGTCGCAGACCGCGCAGTCCATTGTCGATTTCGTGCAGGACTTGCCGGAGGGCACCAAGGTTCAACTCATGGCGCCCGTCGTGCGCCAGCGCAAGGGGACCTACCAGAAGATTTTCGAGGATATCAAACGCCAGGGCTTTGTTCGCATCCGCGTGGACGGCGAGTTCCGGGCCGTGGACGAACCCATCGAGCTCGAGCGCTACGTCAAGCACGATATCGACATCGTGGTGGACCGTATCGTCGTGAAGCCGGACCTCGGCAACCGCCTGACGGATTCGGTCGAGACGTGCTTGAAGCTCGGCGAGGGGCTCATTCGGATCTTCTATCAGGCGCCGGGCGCGAACGATCAGGAAGTGCTGCAGAGCGAGCATTTCGCGTGCATCGACTGCGGCATCAGCTTCGAGGAACTCGCGCCGCGAAGCTTCTCCTTCAACAACCCGCACGGGGCCTGCCCGGAATGCACGGGCCTGGGCGTGCGGAGTGAGATCGATCCGGAACTGGTCGTTCCCGATACGGGTTTGTCGATTTTGAACGGCGCGGTGCGGCCTTGGAGCCAGCGGCGCGTGTTGGACGGGATGTACCGGCGCGCCTTGCAGGCCGTATGCGACCATTTCGGCCAGGACATTCGCAAGCGCTGGCGCGATCTGTCGGAGGATTTTCGGCAGGTTGTGTTGTATGGATCCGAAGCGGAGTCGGTCAACTTCACCGGCGAAACGCATCATGGGCGTTCGTATCATTTCCATAAGCCGTTTGAGGGGGTGATCCCGAATCTCGAACGGCGGTTTAAGGAAACCGAGTCGGAGTGGTCGCGCGAGTTTATCCAGGAGTACATGGCTGAGAAGCCCTGTCCAAGCTGCAAAGGCGCTCGGCTGAGGCCGGAAGCGCTGGCGGTGCGCGTGACGGGACAGTCAATCACGGATGTGACGGGGATGTCGGTGCGGGAATCGCTGGAGTTTTTCAACACCATCCATTTGACGCCGACGCAGGAGGTGATCGCCGAGCGCATCTTGAAAGAGATCCGCGAGCGGCTCGGGTTCCTCGTGAACGTGGGTTTGGATTACCTCTCGATGGATCGGCATGCGGGCACGCTGTCGGGCGGCGAATCTCAGCGCATTCGTTTGGCGTCGCAGATCGGCGCGGGGCTCGTCGGCGTGCTGTACGTGCTGGATGAGCCGAGCATCGGCCTGCACCAGCGCGACAATCAGAAGCTCATCGCCACGCTGGAGCGCTTGCGCGATCTGGGCAACACGGTCATCGTGGTCGAGCACGATGAAGAGACGATTCTCGCGGCGGATTGGGTGGTGGACCTCGGGCCGGGCGCGGGCGTTCACGGCGGCCAGGTCATCGCCGAGGGCACGCCGGCGCAGCTAATGCGCAAGAAGGAATCGCTGACGGGTCAACTGCTGGCCGGAACGTTCAAGATTCCAGTGCCGAAGAAACGCCGCCAGGCGAACGGGAAGTCCATTGTGGTTCGCGGGGCGAGCCAGAATAACCTTAAGAATGTCGATGCCGAGTTCCCGATGGGCTTGTTCACGTGCATCACGGGCGTGTCGGGATCGGGCAAATCGAGCCTCATTAACGAGACCCTTTTTCCCGCGGCCATGCGGGCGCTCTATACGCAATCCAAGATGCGTCCCGGAAAGCACAAGGACATTGAAGGCCTCGAACACATCGACAAGGTCATCGATATTGACCAATCGCCCATCGGGCGGACGCCGCGGTCAAACCCTGCAACGTACACGGGCCTCTTTACGCCGATTCGCGAATTGTTCAGCAAGACACAGGAAGCGCGGGCGCGTGGCTACCTGCCGGGCCGATTCAGCTTCAATGTAAAGGGCGGGCGCTGCGAGACCTGCGAGGGCGACGGCGTCATCCGGATCGAAATGCACTTCCTGCCGGACGTGTATGTGCCCTGCGAGACCTGCAAGGGCGCCCGCTACAATCGCGACACGCTGGAGGTGCATTACAAGGGCAAGAATATCGCCGAAGTGCTCGATATGACCGTCGAGGAAGGCTGCGAATTCTTCAAGAACATCCCGTCAATCTATGGAAAGCTGTCGACGCTGAACGACGTGGGTCTGGGCTACATCAAGCTCGGGCAGCCGGCCACGACCTTGTCGGGCGGCGAGGCGCAACGCGTAAAACTGGCGACGGAGCTTGCGAAGCGCCAGACCGGGCGCACGCTGTACATCCTTGATGAGCCGACCACCGGCCTTCATGCGGTCGACATCGACAAGCTGCTGAAGGTGCTGCATCGATTGGTTGAGCACGGGAACACGGTGCTGGTCATCGAGCACAACCTCGATGTCATCAAGACGGCGGACTGGGTCATCGACCTCGGGCCCGAGGGCGGCGACGGCGGCGGACGGATTATCGCCACCGGAACGCCCGAGCAGATTGCCAGGAACGCGAAGTCGTTTACGGGCGTGCACCTGAAAGAGAAGCTGAGCGTGGCGCCGCGCAAGAAAGCGGCGAACGCCAAGGCGTGAGGGTTTCAAGTCAGGACGCATTGCGAAGAAGGCTCTCAATCCGACCAAGCAGCCCTGGACAAGATTGTCGCAGAAAATCCTTCCGGACATGCCACCCCCAAACTTGTTTGGGGGTGGCATGTCTAATGGAAGGGTTAGTGGGACTATCGTTTCGTTCTTGCGATCCCTTGGTTCTTCGCCCCGCCGCGCCAATACAATGGTAATTTTGACGCCCCTCGCTGGCAATGGCATACTCGGCTCGTGCTGCCTTCCCGTACTTCATGGAGCAACACATGACAAGTGCTCTTCACATCTGCATGTTGGTCCTGATTGCCTTGGACTCCGCCGATGAACGCGTGTATCCCGCGGCCACCTGGGAGACTCGCGCCCCCGAGGCGGTGGGGCTTGACCCGAAGGCGCTTGACGCCGTGGCCGCGTTCATGGGCGGGCGCGGGTGCGTGGTCCGGCACGGATACATGGTCTATACATGGGGCGATGCGGCCAAGCGCGGGGATGTGGCTTCGGCAGCCAAGCCCTGGTTCGTACACTTTCTGTTTCTGGCGGTGGAGGAGCAGAAGCTCTCGGGCCTGGATGTGAAAGCGAGCCGTTACGCTCCCAGTCTTGCCTCAATTAATGCGGAACTCGATTACAAAGACCGCGGGATTACCTTTCGTCATCTGGCCAATCAGACGTCGTGCTACGGGGTGCGAGAGAAGCCGGGCACAGCTTTCGACTACAACGACTGGCAGATGGCCCTGTTCTTTGATTCGCTTTTCCTGGGGGTGTACGGAACTCCATATGCGGACGTAGACGAACAAGTGCTGCATCGTTTGCTGACGGACCCGCTGGGCTGCGAGGACAACCCCACGCTGCTGTCATTCGGCGCGGATCACCATCCGGGGCGCGTTTCGGTATCCCCTCGCGACTTTGCGCGCTTTGGCTGGCTTTACCTGAACGAAGGGCGCTGGGGCGGAGAGCAGTTGCTCTCGCGGCGCTATGCCCGCATGGCGGTGCGGTCACCGCTGCCTGCGTCGTTGCCGCGAACGAAGGGCGAGCAGGCGGAGATGTGTCCCGATGCGCGCACGATAGGGTCCGGCAAGATCCCCGACAATCAGACCGATCACAACGGGAGCTACAGTTGGCTGTGGTGGGTGAACGGCGTGGATCGGGACGGGAAACGCAACTGGCCAAGTGCCGATAAAGATGTTTTCGCGGCCCTGGGCCACCGCAACGGGATGCGCGGTATGGCGGTGTTCCCTTCGCTCGATCTGGTGATTAGCTGGAACGACACGGTTATCGGTGACATGCCCAAGGACTCGAATCCTTTGGACCAAGCCTTCAACCTCGTACAGGCCGCCGTGCGGGAGGAAAAACACTAGCCTCCAATACTTCTCATCCTTCCCATACCTCCCATTCTTGAAAGCACGCCTGGGAAGTATAAGAGGCGGGACAGTGTGTCGTGGGCTTGATCGATGAAGAGTCGTAGAATAGGGTTCCCCTGAACTGCCATCGTGGGAAGGCGCGGAACATAGCCGGGAGGCGAATCATGGCATCTACGAGCACTTTGAAGTCGGTTTGGCTGGCGCGGCGCGCGGGTCGGGCCATTGCGACGGCCTCGATTGCGTGCGCACTGGTTTTTGCGGCCCGAGCGGAAGCGCAAGGCAAGGCTTTTGTCTTCCCAACGACGGGGGTGAGCGTCGAGGAGCAGGCAACGTTTCTCGCGATCGACAATACTTCGCTGCCGCTGGTGCGCAACCTGCGCCGTACGCTGTCAAAACCGGCGGTGCGGCCGGAACCCGTGCTGACGCCGAGTCGCGACAATCCCAATGCGCCCGACTACCTCGCCACGCATTTCTACGGTACCGTGCTGTACGACCAGGATAAGTTCCGGATGTGGTACTACGCGTGCCACAAGGACGAGAACCCGGACTGGCCGGAGGCGTTGAAGGCGCAGGCGGCTAAGTGGAAGCGCGAAGTAATTCCGGGGCCCCTGTGCTACGCGGAAAGCGCCGACGGCATTCACTGGGACAAACCGAACCTGGGACAACTGCTCTTCAAAGGCTCGCGCGACAACAATGCCTTCGATCTGCCGAGCGCGCTCACGGGCGACGCCTGCGTGATTAAAGATACGGAAAACCCGGATCCCAACCGCCGCTACAAGCTCGCCTTCTGGTCGCAGTTTGATCCCTACGACTTCCCCACAATGCGCATCGCCACAAGTCCCGACGGCATCCACTGGAACACGGCGCCGGAGCCGCCCATCCCATCGTTCCTCGAACATGCATCGTTCTACAAGTTCAACGGGTATTACTTCGCAAACTCACAGACCATGCAACCGCGCAACGACGGCGAAAAACCTCCCCGCGTGGGCACCGCGTGGATCTCGCCCGACTTCGACCATTGGCTGTCGGAGTCGGCGGAATCGTTCGCTCTGCCCTACCAAGCCAATCTCGAGCGCGACGAAGTCCACCTGGGCGTCGGCGCGAGCAGCTTTGGCAATGTGCTGGTCGGGCTGTATTGCATCTGGCACAACCATCCGGAGTTCGGAAAAATATCGGGCGATTTTGGCTTGGTCGTCAGCAACGACGGGCTAACCTTCCGCGAACCGGAGAAGGGATTTGTGTGGCTGAAGGCCTCGGAATCGCCTGTGACGCCCATTCCGGACAAGGTACTGCCAACGGTGTTGTGCCAAGCCAATGGCATTCTCAACGTCGGCGACGAGACGCGCATCTACCACGGCCGCTGGCGCAACTCCGAATACGGCAAGCCGGGAATTCCCGCGGAGGACTATTGGGGCGAGGTCGCGCTTGCGACACTGCCGCGCGACCGCTGGGGCGCGCTGGGCCTGATTAATGAAGAGGAAGAAGGTTGCGTCTGGTCGGCGCCGGTGACCTTGCCGAAAGACGGCGGTGACGTTTTTCTGAATGGTGAGGGGTTGAACGGGCTGCGCGTGGAAGTTGCGGACGAACGTTTCACCCTGCTGCCGGGGTATGCCGATACGGACGCGGGCACGGCGCCGACGGCAAGCGGATTCGAGTGCATGGTTGTCTGGCCCAAAGGCGATCTT
>JAVEWL010000174.1:0-9075 GCA_034004565.1 FCB group bacterium
CCGCAAGGAATGCCTGGCCACCCTCGAACGCGCCCGAGGCGAGACCGCCGCCCTGCGTCACCTCGCCAATGCCGCGAGCCTCTTCGAGAAGAACCCGGCCCTCATGACGCTCCGCGCGATCCAGGCCCTGCACGCCACCTCGGGCAACACCGTGGTCTTGAACCTCGGTCCGGACAAACCGCCGGTGCAGTGACCGTGGGGTGGCATTGTCGTAGCTCCCCTTTCCAAGGGGAGTTCTTAAGTCAATCCAAGAACTCCCCTTGGAAAGGGGAGCCACGACAAAGCCACCCGCTATTCGAGGACTGACAAAACACTAGCGGCCCAGGAAATCCTTCAGGCGGCGTGCGAGGCCGCGGACGGCCACGGAGGAGCTGCGGTAGACCGTCGGCGGAGCGGTCCAGGCGGCGGCGGCTTTCTTGAGGCGCGCGCGGATGCTGGCGGGCTTCAGCCAGCCGTAGCCGGATGCCCCCAGGTAGCGCAGGAACAACTCGGTTTCGGCGTCGGACCAGGCCGGATGGCCTCGCCGGGTGAGCGCTGCTTTGATTTCGGATTCGGAGGCGGAGCGGTTGGTGGGCAGTGCCGCCGCGAAGGGCGTGTGGCGCGTCAGGAACACGCGGAAGAAGGGGAGCAGGTCGTTGTCCCAATCCGCGGGCTGCCTGTCTTCGAGTTCCCAGTCGAACTGCCAGAGTTTCAATACGCCGTCGGTGTCGGCGGAGTACGCCATGCCCATATCGGGCGCAAGCGCCACCCCGGCGATGGCCGCGCCGTGGCCCTCGAGCGCGAGGAGGCACCGGCCGGTCGAGACTTCCCACAGGCGTACGGTTTTATCGTCGCCGCCCGAGAGCGCATAGCGCGCATTGACGCTGAGGCACACGGCGCCCGCGTCGCCCTGGTGGCCCGAGAAAGTCTGCACCTGACGCTCCGTCATAAGGTCCCACAGGGCAATCTGGCCCGGCGCGCCGAATCGGCTGCCGCTTGTGGCCAGGGCGTAGCGGCCGTCGTGGCTCATGACGGCGGCACGAATCGGGCCGCCTTTTCCGCGCAACACCCGCAAGGTCTGGCAGCGGGCCACGTGCCAGAGCGTGAGAGCCGTGTCGTCGCCGCCGGACAGCAGGTATTCGCCGTCACGGCTCCAATGGAGGGTGGTGGTTTCGCCGGCGTGGCCCTGCGCGGCCCACAGGCAGCGGCCGGTGACGACGTGCCACACGCGGACCCATTCGGAGCCGCCCGTGGCGACGAACTCGCCGCCGGGACTCAGAGCGAGGCTGTGGATGCCGTCCGAGGGCCGCTCGAAGTTGCGCATGAGCTTGCCGAATTTCGTATCCCAGATGCGCACGTCCCAGGCGGCCGTGGCGGACAGGCGGCCGTTCTCCGAGATGTCGGCGGCCTTCAGCGGGCCCGACTCCGCGCCGAAGGTGCTGACGCAGTTTCCGGACCCCACTTCCCACAGGTTCACCGTGTTTTGTCCGCTCAGCGTCAGCAGGAAACGGCCGTCGGCCGTGGCGCGCAGCGTTTTCAGCGGGGCCTCGCCGACGGCCAGGCTGGCGTGTTCCCAGGCGCTATCGAGCTGGGTGCGCGGAAGCCGCGAATAGAGCTTGCGCCATTCCGCCATGGTTTCCGGCGCGCGGCGGCGGCCCGGCTGGGCGCGCACGGCCCGCAGGTGACCCGCCGCGCCGATGGCATCGCCCGAGCGCATTGCGGCGCGGGCCTTGTCCAAGGCTTCGGCGAAGGCCGCGCCCGCCGACGAGGCCGCCTCGCCGCCCACACCCCGGCACACCATCGGTGAGGCCAGCAGCGGCGGCGCCTGGCAATCGGTGCGCCAGACGTGGACCTCACGGTCGCGGCCGCCGGACAGCGCGAGACGTCCTTCCGGCGTAAGGGCCGCGCTCTGCACGGCGCCTTTGTGGCCGTCGAACGTGCACAGGCACTGGCCCGTTTCGACGATCCAGAGGCGCACGCGTCCGTCGCGGCCGCCGGTGAGGGCATGCCGTCCGTCGGCGGTGAGCGCCAGGGTGCTGACGGCGCCTTCGTGGGCCTGGGTGCCGCGCAGGCACTCGCCGGTTTCCAACTGCCATATTCTCAGCATGCCGCTCTCGTCGCCCGAGAGCGCGATACGTTCGTTGGCGCTCCAGGCCACGCACTCGATAATCGCCTCGTGGCCCGTCAGTACTTTGGCGCACTCGCCCGAATCGACTTTCCAGAGCCGGAGCGTGTGATCGTGGCCGCCGGACAGGACGCGGCTGCCGGTCTCGTTTATCGCGACGGCACCGGCCCAGTGCGTATGCCCCTGGAGCACGGCGACGCATTCGCGCGCTTCAAAGTCCCACACGCGCACCGTTTTATCTTCGGCGCCCGAGGCGATGCGTTGTCCGTCGCCGCTGACGTCGATGGCGCGCACGGCCGCGCTGTGCCCTTCGAAAATGTGTACGCAGTTGCCGGTTTGCGTGTGCCACAGCCGCACCGTCTTGTCGGCCGAACACGACAGCGCGTGTTGGCCGTTGCGATGGAAACGGAGGGCGCGAACCGTGTTCGTGTGGCCTTCGAGCGTGCGCAGGCAGCGCTGCTCGTCGAGGCTCCACAGGCGAATCGTATTATCGTCGCTGCCCGAGAGGCCGAACCGTCCGTCGGCGGAGATATGGACCGCGGTGATGGCGTCGTTGTGCCCCTTGAGGGTGTCCACCGGCCCGCGCGAACGCCCCGTTCGCGCCCGCACCGTCTGCAACGCCGTGGCAACTTCCGTGAGCACCGTGCCCGAGCGATCCATTTCCTCGAGCAACGGCAGCGCCGCGGCGTAGTCCCCACGCTCGATATGGACCTGGGCCGTGCGATACGGCGAGAGCGGATCACCGGGATGCAGCCGATCGATTTCGTTCAAGCGGTTGAGCAGGGTCTCGTCAGTGAGCTCGCCGGAACGCCATTGAATCAACCCGGCGTTATACGTCGAATCGGGATGGTGCGGATCCGTCCGCAGGGCCTCCGACCAGATGCGGGTCGCCTCGTCGCGGCGCCCAAGGTCCAAAAGCGAAATGGCGCGGTTGTTGAGGCTGTCGGCCAGGGCGTCGGCCGGCCGCGGCGGCCGGCGCGGGTAGTCCGCGCCCGTAAGCTCGCGGTACATCCCTTGCAGGTACTTGGCAATATCGAGCATGCTCTCGGGACGTTCCGCGGGGTTCTCGCGGAAGCAGCAGGCCAGAAGTTGCGCCAGCTTCGGCGGCATGACCGGGATGATGCTCGCGAGCGATTTCTGGCGTTGGCAATAGGCCTGGAGCGCCACCGGGGCTTCCTCGCCGAGGGTCCATTTGTGCCGGCCGCAGAACATCTCGAGGATGGCCAGGCCAAAGCCCCACATGTCCGTGCGCGGCGTGGATTCCTGCCCGCGGGCCTGTTCGGGCGAGCGGTATACCCGCGTCATGCCGCGGGACACCTCCTCTTCGCCCGCCGCGAGCTGCATTGCGCGCGCAAGGCCGAAGTCGCATACCTTGGCGATGCCGCTCGGCGACACCAGCAGGTTGCCGGGCTTGACGTCCTGATGCACATAGCCGAGTTGATGGGCGTGGTGCAAGCCCCAGGTGAACTGGATGGCAATATCGAGCATGCGGGCCAGCGTGGCCTCGTGGCCGCCTTCGTAGATCTTCCGCTCGCGAATAAGGCTCCAGAGGCTGCCGCCCTCGACGTATTCCGCGAACACGCGCGGGATGCCGCCCAGGCGGCGCACGTAGAAGCAGGTGACGATGTGCGGGTGGAGGCCGAGATTGATCCAGGTGGCGCATTCGCGCTCGAACCGGGCGACCCCGTCGCGGCGAAGCACCACCGCGGAGCGCGGCGCCTTCACGGCCAGATCCATGCCCCAAACCCGGTGGTGGACCTTGTACACCTTGCCCATGCCGCCCTCGCCGAGCAGGCTCTGGACTTCGTAGAGGCCCAGGATGACGTCGCCCTCGCGCCAGTCGACCGCCACGCCGTCGTCGGCAACGGTTTCGGGAAATACGGCCGCGCCCGGAGCGGGGGTGAGTTCGAGGGTCTGGCCGCAACGGATGCACGTTCCCCGCCGGCCGATGTGCGCTTCGGAAACGCGCATTGACTGGCCGCAAGAACAGGTGATCACGTGTTGGGTCTGAGCCATTCCCGCCTCAAAAAACTGCCTTGGCCGCCCAAGACGGAGCCGCGGCGCGAACCGTCCGCGTCGGCGCCCCCCCAGGGCGCGCAAAGCGCTGCCTGAAGAAACTTAACACAAATGCGAACGTGAGTGTAGCGGGAAGGCCCGCGCAGGCCAAATGAGGGCGTTGCCACCGGCACCAGGGAACCTAAGGATCTTATGGGCCGGATGGGGCTTCCATAGGTTCATCCGGTATTTCCGGGAACCGCAGTTCTTTTCGTGCTCGTGCTCGTACTCGTGCTCGTAATCGATCTTCTTCGTACTCGTGCTCGTAATCGTACTCGTAATCGAATTGTGTTCTTGTTTATCCCCCGCAACCCTGCACGAGCGGTTTTCGTAACTCCCATTTCCAAATGGGAGCTCTTGGTAGAACGAAGACAACTGCCGATTACGAGTACGATTACGATGACGAGAACGAGTACGAAGAAGATCGATTACGAGCACGAGTACGAGCACGAGCACGAAAAGAACTGCGGTTCCCGGAAATACCGGATGAACCCTCCAATAAGCCCTCTTCTTCCGTCTCCGCCTCGCGCTATTTCGCGCCGGCCGCTTCGGCCGCGGCCCCGATTTTCGTGCCGTCCGCAATGATGGCGTTCTTGAGGACGATCACGATTCCGTCGCGGATGGACCAGCCTTCGCCGTCCGCGTCGTGCAGGTGGTCCGCGCCTTCAATGACCACGTTCTGGCCGATGCGGGCATTCTTGTCGATGATGGCCTGGGTGATGCGGGAGCCGCGGCCGACGCCCACGGGGATGGCCTGGGGCGTGGGGCACTCGTATTCGTAGTAGTCGGAACCCATGATGATGCTGTTCCGGATTTCCGAGTCCGGCTGCAGAATCGACCGGATGCCGATAATGCTGTTCTCGACGAGCTTGCTGTGCACGCAGGTGCCCTCGCACAGGAAGCTATCCTTGATGGTGGCGTTATTCACCCTCGAGCCGGGGAGATGACGCGGATGCGTATACACCTCGTGGTCCGGGCTCTTGAACTCGAAGGGCGGGTCGGGCCGGACGAGCTGGAGGCTCACCTCGTAGTACGACCGGACGGTCCCGATGTCTTCCCAGTAGCCGAGGAACGGGTGCGTGTAGACGCGGTGCGTCTTCAGCGACTTCGGGATGACGTCCTTGCCGAAGTCGATCCAGTCGCGGCGTTCGTTCAGGATGGTCTCGAGCACTTCCGCCTTGATGACGTAGACCCCCATGGACGCGAGGTACTGCCGTTTGTCCAACTCGGCCAGGCCGTACTTCTCGAGCACGTCCTGCGGAGTAACGAGTTGGGTGAACTCCTCCTCGGCGCGGGGTTTCTCGACAAACTCGCGAATGCGTCCTTCCTCATCGACCTTCAGTATGCCGAAGCCGCGCGCGGCCTCCTTCGTCACCGGCAGGACCGCCACCGTGATGTCCGCCTCCTGCGCCATGTGCGTGGTCATGAGCTGGCGGTAGTCCATTCCGTAGAGCTGGTCGCCCGACAGGATGAGATAGTGGCTGATGCGCATGTTGCGGAAGTGGCGCATGTGCTTGCGGACCGCGTCGGCCGTGCCCTGGAACCAGTCGCCGTATTCGCGCGTCTGCTCCGCCGCGAGGATCTCGACAAAGCCCCCGCCGAACGCGTCGAAAGCGTAGGTCGAGCTGATGTGGCGGTTCAGCGACGCGCTGTTGAATTGCGTCAGCACGAAGATGCGGTTTATGCCGCTGTGGATGCAGTTGCTGAGCGGAATGTCGATCAGGCGATAGCGCCCGCCGAACGGCACGGCCGGCTTGGCCCGCTCGGACGTGAGCGGGTAGAGGCGCGTGCCGCGGCCTCCCCCCAGCACCAGGGCCACGGCCATCTGCATTTCTTCCTGCATGCCCCAGTCAATGTTGCGCTGAATCATGATTGCTACTCCCCTTCCACATGTCGCCGGTGTTGCCGTACCGGGGTTTACTTCAGATACCGAGGATGCTGTGGCCGTAAATTACCGCCACGCAGGTTACGCTCCACAGCGCTACGGCCGCAATCAGCGGCCGGTCGTGCAGGAGAGTTCGACTGGGATCTTCACCACTGAGGTTATGATGAACCAGAAAGAGGTAACGAAACAAGCCGTACACCACAAAAGGTATGGTGAGGTAGAGCTTGTCTGTGCCCAGGCGCTCGATCACCGTTTCCGAGCAGGTGTAAATGACGTAGCTGATAAGCGCCGACCCGGCCGCGAGCTGCATCAGGGTGTCCAGCAGGGTCACGGTGTAGGCCGCGTGAACATCCCGGTGCAGCGTGGCTCGCTCCAGCAGCAGATCCTGCTCGCGCCGGCGTTTCGCGAGGCTCAGGAACAGCGCCAGGAAGAAGGTGCAGACCACCAGCCAGTTCGTGAAAACCACATCCAGCACCACCGCGCCCGCCACTGCGCGGATTACAAAGCCGGACGACACCGTCAGCACGTCCACCAGCGCCACGTGCTTCAACAGCACCGAGTAGGCAAGCATCAGGAGCGCATAAAGCACCACCACCGCGCCGAATGTTGCCTCGAGTACAAAGGCTAGCGCCAGCGCGCCTGCCAGCAGCAGGCCGGCGACCCATGCCACCGGTCCGGACTTCAAGGCGCCCGAAGCGATGGGGCGGAGCCGTTTCACCGGGTGATCGCGATCACGTGAAACATCCATTATATCGTTGAAGAGGTAAATGGCGCTCGAGGCCGCGCAGAAGACCGCAAAGGCCAGAAAACTTTTCATAACTTGTTGCGGGTAAACAAGTTGACCGCTGAATATCAACGCCGCAAACACCAGCAGATTCTTGGTCCACTGGTACAATCGTAGCGCGGCGATCCAGGTTTTCAGCGAAGATTGGGTGCCCATGTGAGTCTCATTGTGCACATAGCGCCGAGGGCCAGTCAACCCAGGCCCGAACGTTTGCACAGATAACACATAATTCTTCTTGCTTTTTTTGTCTTTTTTGCGCACAATTATCAGATGAGGAAACCGATACCCGCTTAATACGCATTCATATCGATGATAGAGGGAACGCTATCTGGGGATCCAAAGGTCGTACCGAAAGCGGGACAAGATGCTATGGATGACGTAGAAACGAAAAATAAAAGGCGCTTCGAGCGTCAACCCATGAACGTGCCCACGTCGTTGCACTTCCACGAGAAGGGCGCGTCCACGGTCACTTTGACAGCCGACCTCGGCATCGAAGGCGCGCGCTTCTGCACCGAAACCCCTGTCCAGCCCGGTACGCCCGTTCTGTTACGGCTGCAACTGGGGCCGGGTGGGCATGTGCTCGAGTGCAAAGGCAAGGTCTGCTGGGCCAGCGACATGGATGACGAGTCCACCGCGTTCGGCATTCGCTTCCTCGATCTGCGCGAAGACGAACGCGAATTGCTTAGGCAGTACCTGGCCCAGGCCGGGTTCTGTTGATTCACCTCCTCCATAAGGCGGCCTGTGTGCCGCCTTCTCTGTTTGGGCCACTCCCGCGTCGTTGAATCGCTTCCCGGTTTTCGGCGATGATCACATTGTCGTTCGCACCGAAAGCACTTGTGTCTTGTCTTCGGGAGTCGCCAATGCCCCCTCCGGCCGTGTACCTTGATCACAGCGCCACCACGCCCGTACGGCCCGAAGCGCTGGAGGCGATGCTGCCTTACCTGAGCGAATCGTTCGGTAATGCGGGATCGATCCATGCCTTTGGCCGTTCGGCCAAAGCCGCCATCGACCGCGCCCGCGAGCAGGTCGCCGCGCTCCTCAATGCCGATCCCCGGCATATCCTGTTTACCTCCGGCGGAACGGAGTCGGACAATCTGGCGATTCGCGGGGTGCTCGCCGCGGCGGGACCCAACCGTCGCCGGGTGCTGGTGTCGGCGGTCGAGCACCACGCGGTGCTGCATGCGGCCGAATACGTGCGCAAACACGAGGGCGCGGACATGCGGGTACTGTCCGTGGACGCCGCGGGCCGCGTCGATATGCACGAGCTGGAGTCGCTGCTCGACGATACCGTGGCCGTGGTCTCGGTCCAGCATGTGAACAACGAGACCGGCGTCGTGCAGCCCATCGAGCGCATCGCCGAGCGGTGTGCGGAACGCGGCGTACTCTTCCACACGGACGCCGTGCAGTCCGCCGGCCGCATTGGGCTCGATGTTCAGCGCACGCCCGTGAGCCTTGCGGCGTTGTCGGGCCACAAGCTCTACGCGCCGAAAGGTGTCGGCGCGTGTTACGTCGCCAAGGGCGTCGCATTCGAAGCGCAAGCCATCGGCGGCGCGCAGGAACGCGGGCGCCGCGCGGGCACCGAGAACGTCGCGGGGATCGTGGCCCTGGGGCTGGCCTGCGAACTCGCGCGAACCGAAATGACCGCCGAGGCGGAGCGCCTGCGCAACTTGCGCGACCGCTTGGAGCAGGGAATCCTCGCTTACATACCGGACACCCGCGTCAACGGCGCCGGCGTCGACCGCGCACCGCACATCCTCAACGTGGGCTTCAACGGCGCGGACGGCGAGTCGCTGATCCTGGCGCTTGACCTGGAAGGCGTGGCCGTGTCAAGCGGGTCGGCCTGCACGGCGGGTTCGCTTGACCCGTCGCACGTGCTGCTGGCCATGGGCCAGTCCCACCAGGAAGCCCAGAGCGCCTTGCGCTTCAGCCTCGGACGAGGCAACACCGGCGCCGACATCGACCGCGTGCTGAACATCCTGCCCGCCATCGTCCAGCGCACACGGGGCTGAACTTTTTGACAGGATACCAGGATTGGCAAGATGCACAGGATTGGGAAACCGCAAGATCACCACGAAGCCTCAAAGACACAAAGAACTGCCTTTCATACTTCCCATACTTCCCATGACTCCCATAAGACCCATTCTTCGCAGTTCTTTGAGTCTTTGTGCCTTCGTGGTGAGCTTGCGGTTTCCCAATCCTGTGCATCCTGAAAATCCTGGTATCCAGTCAAAAGTAAAACACCCCCAA
>JAVEWL010000175.1:0-9065 GCA_034004565.1 FCB group bacterium
GGAAAGCCATCCAAGACAAGCAGAGCCGCAAGTACCGGTGCGGCTTCTGCGGCGAATCAATTGCCTCTGATAAGGGATTTCCTACCATCGAGAAGAATACCTCAACAGGCGCGGATTATGAAACGACCAGCACTTCGATATATGTGTGCCACTACTGTCATCGCCCAACGTTTTTTGGTGGTAGCAAGGTTCAGGTTCCGGGACCTCTTATCGCCGACGCTGTTGGCAACGTAACAGACGGCTCTGTGTCTGCGATGTATGAAGAGGCAAGGAGAGCTTTCGGTGCGTCCGCGTATACTGCGTCGGTTCTTTGTTGCCGGAAACTACTTATGCATATAGCCGTTGCCAAGGGCGCAAATCAAGGTGAATCTTTTGTTAAGTACGTCGCATACCTAGCCTCGGCGAATTACTTTCCCCCAGACGCAAATGTGTGGGTAGACCAGATTCGAGCTAAGGGCAACGAAGCTAATCATGAGATTCGCACGGCATCGAAAGAAGAGGCCGAGGACCTAGTTCTTTTTTGCGAAATGTTGCTTAAGGTAATTTTCGAATTTCCTGCACGAGCTCAAAGTCGAACTGTCGTTAGCGCAGCACCAGTGGTCATTCCGCACACTCCGCGTGAAAGACTCTGACTTCGCTTGAAACAAAGCTGCAGTTCGAAAAGCACGTTGGCACTCCCGGGCCACACATGCAAACATTGAAGGAGCTGGCATGCTTTACGTGGTTGCGAAGATGATACTCGTGGCCATCGGCTTTGGGATTTTGGCTGCTGCGGTCAAGGCCATCAGTGCGTGGACGGAAAATGAAGCACAAGACCTGCCGTACGAGAGGGCGGACCTTTTCAGTTTGGCGGAGCGGTCGTTTCTTGGGGTGCTTGAACAGGCTTTGGCGGGACAGTATCGGGTGATGGGGAAGGTTCGTCTGGGGGATGTGATTGGGGTGAGGCCGGGCCGGGAGCGTGGGGAACGGCAGGGCGCGAAGAACAGGATTATGAGCAAGCACGTGGACTTTGTGGTTTGTGATCCGGCGACGCTTTCGGTGCAGTTCGTGGTGGAGTTGGATGACAAGAGCCACAATCGGCCCGAGCGGCAGGAGCGGGATGGTTTCGTGGACGGGGCGCTTGAGGCCGCGGGGATTCGCATTGTGCGTTTTTCGACGAAGCGGGGGTATTCGATTCAGGCGATTCGCGACGAGATCTTTGGAGCCGAGCGTGCGCCGGGAACGCCGTCGTCGCCTGGGGCGCTGGAGGGCTAGGGTTTTCGTGGCACTTTCGGCGAATGTTGGGGAGGTTTTGTTTGGGGGGTGCCTTCAAGGCGCGTGACGAAGGAACGTGGCTTGTGGGGGGGGGGGAGAAACGTTGGCTTTGGCGTGAGCCCTCACCCCGACCCTCTCCCAGGGGGAGAGGGAGGAAGATACCCACAAGCCACGCGACTTCGTCACGCAGCTTGTATGTGGCCCCCGGAGAGAAGCCACCCGCTGCGGGGAGGTGAAGGGCGCTTAAAAGCCCAAGCGTGTTCGGGGCTGCGAATTCCAACTTGGGAGAGCTTATTGTTCACGAGATGTGGCGAGCGGAGCTTGGCGAGCGGGCATGGGGACTTGACGACTCCCGACCCCCCTGCTAAGGTTTGGCGTACAAGGAAGCTAAACCATGATTGATTACGATACGTTTCAGAAGGCGCTCAAGCATTTGGAGTTGCAGTACGAGAACTTCAGGACGCTGGATACCGGGTTGCCTGAACTGTTGCGAGAGGCGGTTAAGGAGTCGGTTATTCAGCGTTTTGAGACTTGCTACGACTGCCTCTGGAAGATACTGAAACGGTATCTGATTGAAGAATTGGGGATTCCGGAGGTTCCGAATAGTCCCAAGCCGATATTGCGGCTGGCTCATGAAAATGCGTTGCTCGATTCGCCCGTTGATGTTTGGCTGAGGTACGCGGATGCGCGGATTGACACTTCGCATGATTACAGCGGTGAAAAGGCCGAGGTGTGTCTGGCACTGATGGGTGGTTTCGTAGAGGATGCAATAGGACTCTATCAGAAGATGTCCGGCAAGACATGGCAGTAAACGATTCAATTGATATTACGCCCGCGCAGCGTGAGACCCTTCGGACGCTTTTTGAGAGGTATTTGCCCGAGGTCGCGGTTTGGGCATATGGGTCTCGCGTGAAGGGGACTTCGCGCCCTGCCTCTGACTTGGATCTTGTTGTCTTCAGCGCGCCCGGGCAGACGGGACAGGTGTCTTGCTTACGGGAGGCGTTGGACGAGAGCAGTCTTCCGTTTCGCGTCGACCTTTTTGTCTGGGATGAAGTCCCGGAGAGGTTTCGGCGCAACATCGAGCGGGACCATGTGTCGCTGACGGGAGAGGGGATATTCCCTCGTGTCCCCAAAGCCGCGCTTTTCGTAACTCACCTTGGAAAGGGGAGGTACGAAATGCAACTTGGGGACGAGAGGAAAGTGTTGCAGCATGGGGGCCGATGCAACCGAGGGAAAAGCGCAGACGCTGTCTGCGTTTTCTTTGACGGCGATGATACCTGCGTCCGTTATGGGGGCGTTATGAACGAATACATTGGGCAATCGAGGGCTCTTGCGGCGGTTCAGGACTTTTGCCGGAGGTTGCTTGACGCGGATTGGGAAGCGCCGGGCGGGCCGTTGCGGCTGAGCGGGGACTTGGAACTCGAGGACCTTTCGGGGTCGGAGTTCTTCGTGAATGCGCGGATGTTTCTTGCCGCGCTGGCGGAGGAGGACGGCGCGCCGGCGACGGAAAGGGGCAATCTTAGCAGGGCTTTCGTTCGGCCGATGTTTGATCGGATGGTACTCCCGGAGAAGGAGCGGGAAGCGGTCCTTCTGGACTGCAAGGTCATCAACGAGTCGGATGTGTGGGCGCTGCATATTGTTCGCGTGGTTTGTGAATGCGGCGGGTTGGTGATTCGGCGGAAGAAGCGTTTTCGTCTGACGAAGGCGGCGCGGAAGCTGCTCGACGACGAGCGCGCGGGCGAACTTTTCCGAAAGCTGTTCATTGCCTATTTCCGGCGATTCGATCTTCGTTATGGACGATACGTGGGCGACGTGGCGAGCATTCAGGTCGCGATGGCCGTCACCCTCTGGCGGCTCGATACGATGGCGCGCGACTGGACGCCGGTTTCCGGACTTGCGCCGCAGGTGCTGTTGCCGGTTGTGCTGAGGGAACTGCGCGCGGCAATGGTCAGTCCGTACGAAAAAGAGGAATGGACTTTGTCGCGGTATGTCCTTAATCCGCTGTGTCGCCTTGGCCTCATCGAGCGACAGAAGGACGGGGAGTCTTCCTTTGTGGATGCCGACGATTCGATCCGGATCACGGCGCTCTGGCGGAAGTTTATCGGGTTCGGGTGGACCGGAGGCCGTAGCGTGAGGGGCCATTAGGCGATTGCGAACGATGTGAACACGTGGACGGACATTCTTGGGCGATTGAATATAGTTGTGAGGCGAGGGTGTTAACTCTTATTGGGATGGTGTAATGCCACACCTGGAGGACATGCGGCCATGAACATCCGGACGCTTCGATCGTTTTTTATGTGGTGCACGATTTTGAATGGGGGCATTCTGCTGCTGTGGACGGGGGTTTGGCTTCTTGCTCCCGAGTGGCTCTACGGGGTGCAGCGTAACTGGTTTCCGTTGTCGCGGGATGCTTACACGGTTGCCATGTATGGCTTCATAGGCTTCTTCAAAATCCTCTTTCTGACGTTCAATGTTGTCCCCTTTATTGCGTTGTCGATTGTGGCGCGTGGGACGGCGGAACCGCGCCGGCTCGGGGATGCATAAGGCGGAACCGTATTTCTTTTCGTGGCCTTTTTCGTGGGGGCGAAGATGGTCCATATTGGTCATGCATATTCCGTTTTGGCGCGCGTGATTATGGCCCTGACCGGTCGAGTTTTTGACGATTTGACACTGGATGCATGCCTTCCTCCGTTGCATTCTATCGCCAAATGGGGTACCGTGGTCTTCTTGCCGGCAGTGCGACGGCTAAACTCCCTGCGAGCGGGGGGTTGTGCCAGCCTGGGGGTATATCGCCGCCGGCCCGAATCAAGGTGGGGAGTCGCCAGGAGGGCGGCGTGAGGAGCGGTTGTTTGGCCGACAAGGAAGAACCCGTAGTCGTTTATACGGACGGTGGTTGCAGGCCGAATCCGGGCTTGGGCGGCTGGGGCGCCGTGTTGCTGCACAAGGGCCGCGAAAAGGAGCTTTCCGGTGCGGAGCCGGACACGACCAACAACCGCATGGAACTCACCGCCGCCGTATCCGCGCTCGAGGCCTTGAAGCGGCCTTGCAAGGTGGTCATCCACACCGATTCGCAATATCTTCAGCGGGGCGTCACCGAATGGATGCCCTCGTGGAAGCGCAACGGTTGGAAGCGCAGGGAAGGGGCGGTCAAGAACCTCGACCTTTGGCAGGAGCTCGACCGGCTGACCCAGGTGCATGAAGTGAAGTGGTACTGGGTTAAAGGACATGCGGGTCACGTGTACAATGAGCGCTGCGATGTGCTGGCGTCGGAGGCCATGGACCGGCTCGTGGCGGCAGGACCGGCGTCCTCGTCTCGCCGAAACCAAGATTGCTTATAGACCTCCGCGAATGCGTGAGGATACGTTGAGGTAAGGGATTTTGCCAAGCAGAGTCCTTCATACACGAAGGCGCTTGTCGCTGTATCTGGTTCCCGTGGTTCTGGGAGTGTTCGGCATTCTTTTTGCGCGGGGGCTGGATTCGCCTGTCCTGCGGGGCATCGCGCTGCTGGTGTCGGTGGCGGGGCCGCTGCTGGCGGCGGTGTATATTCTCTTGAACCTGACGAGCCGCGGGCTCGAGCGTATTCTCTTGATGGGCGGCATCCTGCTGCTCATGATGGGCGCGCTCGCCACGGCCTCGAACGTGTCCGGCGTGCTGGGCGCCGAGAACGTCTCGCAGGAAGTATATCGTCTTTCGCAGTGGATTGGGCTGGTGAGCCTCCTGCTGGGCATGCTGGCGCTGTTGGCGACGACGGTGCGCACCGACGAGGCGGTTGAGGAGATCGGTGCGCGGTTCCGTCACCTGGCGGATCAGATGGGCGAGGGGTTTGTGCTGTCGAGTTCCGACGGTACCATTGTGCTCATCAACCAGCGCCTGCTGGAACAGACCGGCATGTCGCAAAAGGACGTGCTTGGCCGCAACGTGCGCGAGATTGCGGAGATCCTCGACAGCGAGAACATTCTTCCGAAGATCGCCGAGATGCCGCAGGGGCTGGCGGACGAATACAACTGCACCTGGACGCTCAATGGCGAGCAGCGCCACTTCCTGCTAAGCCGTAAGCCGCTTCACAACCGGCGCGGACGCCTGGCGGGCACCCTGGCGACCGTGCGCGATATCACCGAGCAGTACAACCTTTCCAAGCGGCTCGAACGCTACACCCACGGCTTGCAGAAGCTCGTCGAGGACCGCACCCAGAAGCTTCGGCAGTCCGAGGAGCAGTTCCGCGAGTTGCTGCTCAGCATGAGCGAGGGGTTTCTTACGGTCGATGCCAACTTCCGCATCCGTTTCGTGAACGACCGGATGTGCCAGGTGCTGCGGCTGAATTCCTCCGCGTTGATCGGGCGCGAGGTTTTCGATTTCGTGGATGCCTCGGGACGCGGCCGCCTGTTGGACCTGTTCGAGGCGGCGCGCGCGGGCGTGGCGCAGCGCATGCAGCAGGAATTCGTCTTCGTGAGCGAGGGTACCGAGGTACCCGCCATGGTGGCCGTGGCCCCGGTCGTCGAGGTGAGCGACGCCGCCGACGAAGATCCCGCGTCCAGTCCGCGCTATTCGCTGGTGGTGACCGACATCACGGAGTTGAAGCGCATGCAGCGCCAGCTCGAGATGCGCGCCAACGAATTGCAGAGCGCCAACGACGAATTGAAGATGCTGGACCGCGCGAAGGACGGGTTCCTGTCGAACGTCACGCACGAGCTGAAGACGCCGCTGGCGACTATCCGGGGCTACGTCGAGATGCTCGAGGGTGGCGGGCTCGGCGAGTTGCAGCCGGCACAGGTCAACGCGCTGAACGTCATGGAGCGCAATGCGCAGCGCCTGGGCATGCTGATTGAGGAGATGATCGAGTTCAGCCGGATGCAGATTCGCGGCATTCAGCTTTCGCTCAGCCTGTTCTCGGTACGGTCGCTCGTACTGGATTCGGTGAACTCCGTGCGCCCGCAGTCATCGCCCAAGAATCTGACCATTGATACCTCCTTTGACACGGGCGCCACGGTGGTCTGGGCCGACCGCAAGCGGGTCGCACAGGTCTTGAGCATCCTGCTTTCCAATGCCGTGAAGTTCAGCCATCCGGAAGGGCGAATCGAAATCACGGCCACGCGCCGTGACGACAACACCCTGGAACTCGCGATCCGTGACCACGGCATCGGCATTCCCGCGGCCTTCCAGGAGCGCGTGTTCGACAAGTTCTTCCAGGTCGACAGTTCGCATACGCGGCGTTACGAAGGGACCGGCATCGGTCTCTCGATTGCGAAGAGCATAGCCGAGGCGCACGGCGGCGGCATTGAACTTCAAAGCCAGCCGCAAACCGGCAGCACGTTTACGCTGGTGCTTCCGCACGCGCTGTTTGACCTGGAATACGAGGAGGACGACGAGCGGTTGCGCGGCCTGACGGTCGTGTTGGCCGACGACGAGGAAGAGTCCCGCAAGGCGTTGCAGGGGGTGCTGGCGCAAGCGGGTTGTGATGTTGTCTGCGTGCGCAGCGGCTACGAGTGCCTGCGCATGGCGCGCGAAATGGCACCCCGGGTTATACTGCTGAGCGAGATGTTGCCCGACCTGACGGGGCCGGCGACCTTTGTTAAGGTTCGCGAGGAGCCGTTACTGTCCGAATCGGCGGTGGTTCTCCTGGGCGGACGAGGCACTTCGCAGAGCAACGAGTTGGGCATGGAAGATCTCGAGTATCTTCCCAAACCGTTCGACGCGCCGGAACTGCTCGCGAAGATCCGCGAGGTTTGCTTCTTCGTGGCGCCGCCCGTCGCGAAGATACGGGTTCCGTCGGCGGACCCGAAACCGGGTGCGCAGACGAGCGTGCTTGTCATCGATCCGGACCTGGACTTTCTGGCCTGGATCGAGATGGGGCTGCGGCACCGGCACATTGACTGCCTAGGTGTCGTGGACGTGAACGAGGCGGTCGGCGTGGCCGGCGCATCGAAGCCGGACGTGATTTTCCTGGGAATGGACAGCGTTTCTGGTGCGGGCGAGGCCTTGGTCCGTCTGCGCGAGGCGCAGGCCACGCGCGAGATCCCAGTCTACGTTCTAACCGGTCTGCCGATCGAGTACTACGAGAAGATGGACGTGGCGGGGGCTTTGCGGAAGCCCTTTTCGTTGAGTGACGTTGTTGACATTGTCCTGGGCCTTAAGGTCTATTCGGAGTAGATGGTGGGGCAAGGCGGAACAGGGATGGCGTCCGCCGGATTCATGGAGGAAAGCTTGCAATGAGGGGTTTTGTGCGTTGGATGGGAGTGTTCTTGTGCATCGTGCTCTTGTGCTCGACCGCGGATGCCGCGCGACAGACGCGCAAGGGATCAGCGAAGGCCGCGCCCAAAACGGTACGTAAGGCCGCGCCGCCCGCGCCGCCCGTCAGTTTTATCTGCATCGAGGCCGAGAGCGGAATGGTCCTCGCCGAAGAGAATGCCGATCGGGTCCGCCCGCCCGCCAGCATGGTGAAAATGATGCTCATGCTGCTCGTGAGCGAAGGATTGGAAAAGGGGTCCTGGACGCTCGACAAGACGATTACGATATCGAAAACCGTCGAAGAAACCAACGAAAGCCAGGTGTTCCTGACCGAGGGTGAGCAATTCACCTTGAGCGAGTTGATGAATGCCGTAGCCGTTTGCTCGGCCAACGACGCCGCCCTGGCGGTGGCCGAAGGTCTGTGGGGCAGCGAAGCGGATTACATTGCGGCCATGAACAAGCGCGCCCAGGAACTCGGCATGAAGGACTCGCTGTTCCAGACACCGCATGGCCTTCCCACCGGTGCGGGCAAACCCACAGACATGACCACGGCGCGCGACATGGCGATCCTGGCGCAGCAGTGCGTCAAGCATCCGAGCGTCATGCAATGGGTGGGGCAACAGGAGCTGAAATTCCGGCCGGGCCAGGGCTCGCGCTTCAACACGAATAAACTGCTGTGGACCGTGCCGGGTTGCGATGGCATGAAAACCGGCTTCACCAATGCGGCCGGCTGGTGTCTGACGGCCACCGTGCAGCGCGACGGGATGCGCCTTATTACGGTCGTCATGGGGTTCACCGACAAGAACACGCGTTTCGCGACGGCCGCGCGCCTTCTCGACACGGGCTTTTCCAGCGTGGAACGCACGCTCGTGATTGCCAAGGGCCAGCGAATGAACGTGCCCGTGCAGGTCATGAACTGCGCCACGCCCACGGTCCAGTTGGTTGCCGAGAACGATATATGGGTGACCCTGCCCAAGAGTGCGGCGAAAGGCGTGGAAGTGGTCCCCCGGCAGCCCGAAATGATCCAGGCCCCCGCCAAAGCGGGCAGCGTGATGGGTGAGGTCCAGGTGAAACTTGACGGACGGGTGCTCGCCAGTACGCCTCTCGCGCTGACCGACAGCCTCACCGCCGCCGGATGGAAATGGAAGCTGCAGGAAAGCGTCCGCCGCACCGGCATCGGCCTGCGCCGAAGCCGGCAGCTCGAGCAGACCAGTTGAGCCGATAGACTTTTGTGGCACCCCCAAGCCGGCAGTAGGGCTTGGGGGTGTTTTGCATTTGGTGGATTGAAGGAATCGCACCACTCATGGGTCTTATAGGTCTTATGGGAGTCATGGGAGCTATGCAGAAGAGGGTGTGAGACGGTTCCGTTGTGCGGTTGGCTTTCTTGCGATGACGGGTGGGGCGAAAAGATGGGCACCCCCAAGCGAGTTGGTTCATCCGGTATTTCCGGGAGCCGCAGTTCTTTTCGTGCTCGTGCTCGTAATCGTGCTCGTAATCGGTTCTTTTCGTACTCGTCATCGTAATCGTACTCGTAATCGAATTGTGTTCTTGTTCATCCCCCTCAACCCCGCACGAGCTCTCGTAAC
>JAVEWL010000176.1:0-9014 GCA_034004565.1 FCB group bacterium
TCTAGACGATGCAAGCCGCCTGTGGCGTCGGGTGATCGCAACCCTGGCTTTCAGGCGCCCCGTATCCGCCTGGGCCGCATGACGCGCAAAAGAACGCATTTCTCAACAGCCCCACAGTCCCCGTTTTGTGTAAGGGCAAAAGGATAATTCGGGGACGAACACTCCAAAAAAAGAGAAGCCCTCGTGCTAGGGGGAGTAGCACGAGGGCGTGGGCATAGGGCGGGAGGGGTAGGAAACTATTTGAAACAGCTATTCGACCGGCCTTTCGGCCCGTCCCGCTGTATTCTTCAACTTGTCGTTACAGCTATAGGTACCGCAATCATCGTGCCATATCTGACTAAATCATGTAACTCATTGTTGCGAAACGCTCTCACTCAATTCTCACCCTCCCCTTCCTCTCATCACTCCCCTGTCTTCGTTCTATTCTGAACGACATGCCAGCTTCATTCTGAAACACGTCTCATTCTCAATCACCCCCAGAGCGGCCTCGCCGTCCTTGTGGTCCTTTCCCCCTCCCCACACCCCACCATTGAGCCGCCACCCCCCCAAGGCTTACGATGACCCCCATGACAGACAATCTATTCGAACACGCCGCCGGAGAACGCATGCGCAAGGAAGCGCCCCTGGCCCGGCGCATCGCCCCGCGCAGCCTTGACGAACTCGTCGGCCAGCAGCACATCGTCGGTCCCGGCAAAATCCTGCGCCGCGCCATCGAAGCCGATCGCGTCACCTCGCTGATCCTCTACGGCCCTCCCGGCACCGGCAAAACCGCCCTCGCCCGTATTATCGCCATGCGCACCAAGTCCGCCTTCGACAACCTCAATGCCGTCACCTCCGGCGTCAAAGACGTGCGCCGCGTCATCGACACCGCCAAACAGCGCCGCATCCACGAAGGCCGCCGCACCATCCTCTTCATCGACGAGATCCACCGATTCAACCGCGCCCAGCAGGACGCCCTTCTGCCCGACGTCGAAAACGGCAGCGTCATCCTCATCGGCGCCACCACCGAGAACCCCTTCTTCAGCGTCGTCGCGCCGCTCCTGTCACGCTCCCAGGTATTCGAGTTCAAGGCCCTCGACGAGAACAACATCGTCGACCTCCTCAAGCGAGCCCTCGAACACCCCGAACGCGGCCTGCCCGAATACGAAATCCGCGCCGACGAAGACGCCCTCGCGCACCTCGCCCTCTACTCCGAAGGCGACGCCCGCCGCGCCCTCAACGCCCTCGAGATCGCCATGCTCACCACGCCGCCCGAAGAGGACGTCGTCCACATCACCGCCGAGGTCGCGCAGGAATCCATCCAGCGCAAAATCCTCCATTATGGCGGCACCGGCGACGAGCACTACGACGCCGCCTCGGCCTTCATCAAGAGCATGCGGGGCACCGACCCCGACTCCGCGCTCTACTGGATGGCCCGCATGCTCGAAGCCGGCGAGGAGCCACGCTTCATCGCGCGCCGCATCTGCATCTGCGCCTCCGAAGACGTCGGCAACGCCGATCCCATGGCCCTCGTCGTCGCCACCGCCGCGTTCCAGGCCTGCGAGCTCATCGGCCAGCCCGAAGCCCAGATTATCCTCGCCCACGCCTGCACCTACGTCGCCTGCGCCCCCAAGAGCAACGCCGCCTACATGGGCATCGACCTGGCCCGCCAGGACGTCCGCGAAAAGAAGACCGTCGCCGTCCCCAAGCACCTTCAGGACACGCATTACCCCGGCGCCAAGCGCCTCGGCCGCGGCGAAGAATACAAGTACGCCCACGACTTCGAGGGCGGCTACGTCCAGCAGGACTACGGCGTCCCCCGCTACACCTACTACCGCCCCAGCGACCGGGGCAAGGAAGCCGAATTCAAAGAACGCCTCGAGCAATTGGATGAACAGGATAATCCTTGATTCCCATCTGCCCTTTGTGGCTGTAATCGACCTCCTCATAAATCCCGTTGACATCAACTGTCCCTCTCTGCTATTGTGAGAGCGCCATGGGGGGAGTAAAGGGGATTTTGATGCCCAGCTTCAGGGGGATCACGTTTTTCGCGCTCGTCTTGGCTTTTCTGAACACCTCAACGGCCGTGGCCGCACCCTACGACAACCCAAACGGCAGTACGCGCGTGTACTGTCTTGGCAATCCATCGCAATCCTACGAACTTTACATTCCGCTGTCCGCCCCGGCGACCAACCGTCCCATACTCTACGTGTTCGATTCCAGCGGAAACGGCAAGAGCGCGCTGATCTGGCTCACCCCCGTCGCCGCCGCCAACGGCTGGATCCTCGCCGCCTCCAACAACTCCAAGAACGGCCCCTGGACCACCATTTTTACGGCGCAGGATGCGATCATGCAGGACACGGAGGCGCGGTGGAACCTTCATCCCACGCGACGGTTCGCGGCGGGCTTCTCGGGCGGGGCGCGGGCGTCGCTGGCGCTGGCCTTTCGGTTTCCGGAGAAGATCTGCGGCGTTCTTTGCATGGGTGCGGGCTGGCCGATTAACACGGAACTCGGGCCCAGCAACAGTAGTCTGGTGGTCCGCATTCTCATTGGGACCGAGGACGGCAACCTCGACTACGATATTCCCATGACTCAAGCGCTGCTGACGGAGTCTGCGGTGCGTTGCGAGGTTTCCACATATAGCGGTGGACACATCTGGCCGCAAGGATCTGTCGTTCTTTCGGCGGCGCAGTGGCTGAATCTGAATGCGCAAACCGATCCGAATGAGGGAGTGGTTTTGTCGTCATGTCGCGCGCAGAGCCTGTTTGGGCAGCCGCCGCAAATTGAGAGCAACGGCTTTGGCTACCAGCTCAGCGGTACTACCGACCTGTGCGAGGGTGTCGAGGATTTTCAGGGTGTGCAGGAGCCGATTTCGCGGGTGGAATGGTGGGGGATGACTGCGGGCGACGCGTGGACCGGTTTCTGGGGATGGATGTATGTGCCGCGCGAACCCGCTTCTGACATTTTCATCATCAGCTTTTATGCCGATGAAGACGGCAGGCCCGGTGCGAAGGTGCATGAAGAGACGATCACGGCGAGGCGGGTCGATGGGCCGGGTTTGTTCAAGAACAACTTCCTTGTGCGGCACTACACGGCGGATCTGTCCACACCCGTGTCGTTGTCTTCAGGCTGGGTGAGTATCCAGCATAAGGCCGTGGCGGTTGAGGAGCATTTCCTCTGGTTGACTTCGGGAGAAGGGAATGGGATTTCGTATATTAATCGAATTGGCTATTACTCTGGTACTTCTTTCAATGCGGTAAATCTCGCCTTCTGCCTCTCGCGTGCCGAGCTCGAGTGTTCGCTTACTGCCACGTCGCTCCCGGGCGGGGCGCTCATGGGCAAGCCGCCCTACACGGTCAATTTCCGCAGCACGGTGGTGGGCACCACGGGTGAAGACGTAACCTGGCACTGGGACTTCGGCGACGGCACCACCCTCGAGGGCGACGCCAATCCCACACACACCTATACCGTCGACGGCAACTACACCGTCACCGTCACCGTCACCACGCCCACCCGCACCGTCACCCAAACTCTGGACAGCGTCGTCCGCGTCACCCAGGCGCTGCCGGCGTCATCCTGGGAAGCGATGAGCATCCAGTTGGTGGCCTTGTTGTGCCTGGGCGGCATGGCGGCGGTTGCCTTGAAAAGGCGGCCGAAAAGGCAGGCGAGCGGGCCGGCAACGCAAAGCAGTCCGGTGCGGGAGTCTTCGTGTCGCTACACCTGAACGTTTTTGACGACGATGCGGCCAACGGGCTCGAGGTGCTCTACGCGACAATGCGGACAAGGCGCTTGCGCGGGCGCTTCAGGCGACGCTGCTGAAGTTCACCGGGTTTAAGGACAGAAAGATCAAGCAGCGGACGAGGGAGATACGTCGGCTATGGTGTGAGCCCTCACCCCGGCCTTCTCCCAGGGGAAGAGGGAGGAAGACACCCACCCAGGCCCGGGGGCGCTTGCGCACCCCTGCGCGCCCTTGAGCCACGCGCCGGACCAGGGCGTGCTCGCACGTCCTTGCGCGCCCGCGTCACGCAGCTTGTATGTGCCGCCCGAAAGCCATTACGTCCCTTGCGTGGGTCTCGGCAGAAAGGGCGAAACTTCAGTCTCGTCATCGCAACCGTTCTGCGCCTCCCCTTCACAATTCCCGTTGACGCCCACTGCCCCTGTCTGCTACTGTGTGGGAGCTTTGGGGGCAAGCAAACGGGGGTCTCGAATGTCTACGCTCAGGGTAATCACGCTTTTCACGCTCGTCCTGGCATTTCTCAGCGCATCAACCGCATTTGCCGCGCCGTACGACAATCCTAACGGCTACACCCACGTGGTGTGCCTGCACGACTCATCTCAAACGTATGAGCTCTACATTCCCCCTTCCGCGCCGGCCACAAACCGGCCCATACTCTACGTGTTCGATTCCAGCGGGAACGGCAAGAGCGCGCTCCTATGGCTCGCGCCCGTGGCCGCCGCCAACGGCTGGATCCTCGCCGCCTCCAACAACTTCAACAATACCCTTGGCGGGAACACTATCGTGACCATTCAATCCTCCCTGATTCAGGACACGGAGGCACGGTGGAATGTGCATCCCACGCGCCGCTTCGCCGGCGGTTTCTCGGGAGGCTCCCGCGCGTCGCTGTTGCTGGCGTACCGGTACCCGACAAAGATCTGCGGTACCTTGTGCATGGGCGCGGGCCGGCCCCTCACCGACGACCCCATCCCCGTCGGCAACGGCCTGATCGTTCGCATGCTCATCGGCACCGAAGACAGCAATCTCACCTACGACATTCCGAACACGCAGATAAGGCTTATCAACGCCGGGGTCCGCTGCGAAGTCTCCACCTATCCGGGCGGCCACGTCTGGCCACCGGACAGCGTGGTGATGGCGGCCGCGCGCTGGCTCAACGACAACGCGCAGATCGACCCCAATGCGGGCGTCGTGCCTCAGTCCTGCACCGGACAAAGCCTCTTTGACCAGGCGCCGCCCCCGCTTGGGCCCAATTGGGCCACCGCAACCAGCAACACGTATCTCGGAAGCGCCGCATTCGAAGACTTCCACGGCGCGCAGGGACTCATTTCACGGGTGCAGTGGTGTGGCGTGTCGGCGCGGTATTGCTCGTATTACAACGAGTGGCTCCCGTGTGAACCCGAATCCAACAACTTCATCGTAAGCATCCACCCCGACCAAGGAGGCTTTCCCGGCCCGGCCGTCTGCGAACAGACCGTGACGGCACAACGCGTCGACGGACCGGGGGTGTACGACGGCGACTACGTAATTCGGCACTATACGGCACAGCTCTCATCACCGGTATCGCTGACCTCAGGCTGGGTCCGCATCCAGCAGGTGACCACTACGCCAATCGTCAGTTTCTGGCTTGGCTCGCCGGAGGGGAACGGAGTCTCCCTTCTATACGCCGAAGACGGCGATTACATAATGGACGGGGACCTTACGATTTGCCTTTCCGGCGACCCTCTCGAATGCGCCCTCTCGGCCTCGACGACCCTTTGTAGACCGCCCGCCGCCGTACGATTCCACGGCTCGGTCACCGGCACCATGGGCGAGGACATAACCTGGCATTGGGACTTCGGCGACGGCACCACCCTCGACGGCGACGCCAATCCCACACACACCTACACCACCGACGGCAACTACACCGTCACCGTCACCGTCACCACGCCCACCCGCACCGTCACCCAAACCCTGGACAGCGTCGTCCGCGTCACCGAGGCGTTGCCGGCATTTTCCCGGGCAGCCGCATGCGCACTGTGCGCGGCCCTGCTCGCCGCCGGATGCATCATCGCGGCGCGACGAAGATCCGCCAAAACCTAAACGCGCCCTTAAACACCGGCGGGGCCCCCAGAAATGACCCTCGGGGAGCCCCGCGTCTTCCCGTCCATCAGGCCTATAGAATCCCCTGCCTGCCAGAATACGCACTCTAGTCAACTAAACACCATTCGTTTCGGAAAAAAGCTTTTGTCCAACGATCGCCCCCCATTTTTCCGCGCCTCAACTCCCGCTCCATCAACACCATACCTCCATTTTCACAAGCCAACCCGCGCGTATATATAGGAGACCACCATCCAACCCCTCGGAGAAACCCCCATGAAAATCGCCATCGATCCTGGCCACGGAATGAGCAACCGCCGCAAAGGCATCTACGACCCCGGCGCCACCCACACCGAAAACGGCGTCCCATACGAAGAAGCCGCCATCGCCCTCCAATACGCCCTCGCCCTCAAAGACATCCTCCGCGCGCGCAACCACGAAGTCTTCCTGACCCGCGACGACCCCTCTGACCATGCCCCCGTCGGCGAACGCGCGAAAAACGCAAAGAACGCCGGCGCCCAGCTCTTCCTCTCGCTCCACCTCAACGACTGCGAAAACGACGCCGCCAACGGCCTCGAAGTCCTCTATCGCGACAGCGCCCACAAACCCCTCGCGCAGGCCCTCCAAACCGCCCTGCTGAAAGTCACCGGTTTCAAGGACCGCAAGATCAAACCACGCACCGACCTCGCCGTGCTGAAATTCGACGGCCCCGCCGTCCTCATCGAACTCGGCTTCATCGCCAACGGCGCCAACCGCGAAACCCTGCTCAATCCGCAAAAGCGCCAGGCCATCTGCGAAACGATTGCGGATGTCGCCGTAAAGCACTGTCCGGGGTAGTTGCGAGCGTGGTGGGGCGACCATTTCGCAACGGCTCGCGCATTGACTGTAACAGCCAAGGGGATGTATCCTCCAAAGGTGCACTAGGTTGCGGGGAATCGAGTGGTGCACGCTGACACGGGGCGCTTCGCGCGAAGTCCTTTGGAGGTTGCGCACATGAACATTCCTCTGCCTTCCGATTCCGACTTGGCCGCCCTGGCCAGACAGGTGGACGAGCAGCTTTTCGCGCTACAATCGGTCTCGGCGAATCTTGTAATGCGCGGCGAGTCAGACCCCGCACGCACCCTGCCTGACGCGCCCGATCAACGCGCCGTTCTCGAGAAAGCGGCCGACGAACCCTTCGAGACCTTCTGGCAGAAGTACAAGCGCCACGCCCGGCGCGATCTCTGCCTGCCCGGCGGGATGCTCTACGAACAATGGCATAAGTGGCACGACATCGAGAGCAAGACCGCCGTCCGTAGCGCCTACCTCTGCCTCGCGGCCATGGGCATTCCCACGGCGTCGCTCGCACCCGCCGCCGTGGCCGCCAGCGTGTTCCTGCTCAACGTCGTCATCAAGATCGGAATCGAAGCCGTCTGCGAAGACTGCGCCGCTGAAGAGAAACCTAAGGAACTGGACCCGCGCCTGTTAAGAGGCCACTTCGAACTCAACCGCATGGTTCGTTTCAAGAGGTCCAAAATGGAGTCGGTCGAGGAAGGAGGCTCGGGCGATTTCCTGGCAGGCGAACTTGCCGAGACTGTGGCCGCCGGCGAGGTGGCAAGTATGGAACTTGCCGAGCCGCCGGCCGAGGATACGACGCTGTACACGCTCTGGTACGGGACCAACCGGCAACCGGTCGACTCTGCGGATCATTCGAAAGGCTACCTGCCCGAGCGTGCGCAAGAGGTCAGCTACGGGACCTGCAAAGTCTCGATACCCGAATCGCACAAGTTTGGTTCAATTGGTTCGTCGTGGTTGAGGCGATTGATTACGTTCACGGACGATCGGCTGCGGCTTGTGTCTACGACTGCGGCAGCCGCAGCCGATTTTTGGACCTCGTTGCGCACGTCTCTGGACGAGTGCGAGCCGGACGACCGTCAGGCGCTGCTGTTCATACACGGCTTCAACGTATCGTTCGAGGAGGCGGCAATTCGCGCGGCGCAGATCGGGTGCGACCTCAAGGCGCCGGGCGTCACCTCATTCTTCAGTTGGCCCTCGAAGGGCAACACTGGCGAATATGCCGCGGATGAGGCCAGCATCGAGGCCAGCGAGGGAGCCATCGCGGATTTCGTGTGCCGACTTGCGGAGGAGGCCGGCGCGCGGCGCGTCCACGTCATCGCACACAGCATGGGCAACCGCGGCCTGTTGCGCGCGATGCAGCGCATCTTTGGCGACGCCGAACGGCGTGCGGGTGTGAAGCTCGGCCAGGTGTTCCTCGCCGCGCCGGACCTCGATGCCGGCCTGTTCCGAGACCTCGCATACGTGTATCCGCAACTTTCGCAGCGTACGACACTGTATGTATCGCGGGCGGACAAGGCCGTCGGCCTATCCACGTGGCTGCACGGCGCGCCGCGCGCAGGATTCATTCCCCCCGTCACGGTGGTGAACGGTGTGGATACCATCGAAGTGCCGGACTTCGACCTGGATATCCTGGGTCACGGCTACTACGCCGGGGCGGCGGGTGTGCTGCACGACATGTTCGACTTGCTCCGCCGCGATGCCCCGCCCGATGACCGACAGCGCATCGAAAAACAACAACCGGCGGGCGGAGCCCCTTACTGGAGAATCGTCCGGTGAATCCTCTCGAATTGAACCTTCAGTTCCCGAATAAAGACCACGTTAACGTCCGCCTAGACGGTGTCGAGTCGGGCACGCTGCCGTTTGTCATGCCTCTTAGCGCCAAAGACCTGCGGGACGTCCAATGGTACGTCGAAACGTATGGCGTGCGGTCGCTGGGCGATCCGGACGACAAAGAGGCGGAGCGCATCTCGGCGTTGCTTCCCGAATGGGGCAAGGCGCTTTTCAACTCCGTATTTCAGGAACGCAAGGCGGAGCGGATCTTCAACCGCTTCCAGGAGACGGAGAACGGCACGCGCCTGCTCACGGTCAGCGCCGAACATCCTGCCATCCTCACGCTGCCCTGGGAGTTGTTGCACGACCCGTCGAGCGGTGGCGTCTATCTCTTCAACGAAACCCCGCGCATCAGCATACGGCGTCGCGTGCCCGGCGCGCTGGGCGGACGCTTGCCGTATCAGGTGCCCGTCAAGGACCGGCTACATCTGCTGTTCGTCGTCAGCCGTCCAAAGGGGGCGGGGTTCATCAATCCCCGCGCCGATGCGGGCGCTGTGATGGATGCGCTCAACCAACACGCGCTGGGGTGCGTGACGTGCGAATTCCTCCGCCCGGC
>JAVEWL010000177.1:0-8964 GCA_034004565.1 FCB group bacterium
GATGCGGTCCTGGGTGTTCGGCGCGCAGGGCTTCATCTCGAGGCCCGGGTCGTAGGTGTAGGTGCAGATGGCCTCGTGCTTGGGAAACACGAATTCCTTAATCGAATTCCGCGGCCGGATATACCCGTCGAGCGCAAGGCGGCTCGAGGCCATCAGCGGCACGTACATGACGAAGTCCGGCTTGAGAAGGCTCGGCCCGGCGACCTGGATGCCCTTGGCGATCCACGCATCGACCAGCGCGAGCAGGTCTTGTTTGCTGATGACCGTGCTCACCCGATGAATTCCTCCTTGTCGCCCGTGTTGAAGCTGCCGATGACGGGCGGTGTTTCGGGATCGGTACCGGCGCGGTAATGGAAATTCTCTTCGGCGGACAGCGCCAGCGACTTGTTCAGCAAATCGAGGTTAATCCCCGCCGGACAGGCCCGGGTGCATTCGCCGCAACCGACGCAGCGTCCGGCCAGGTGAAACGCGCGCATGATCTGCCACGCCATGTTGCCCACCGGCGTCGTCGAAGAATCGATGCACGACGGCCGGTTCTTGTCGGCCAGGCAGCGGTTGCAGTAGCACAAGGGACACACCGCGCGGCAGGCGTAGCACTTGATGCAGCGCGAAAACTCTTCCTGCCAATACGCCCATCGCTCCGCCGGCGTCTTCGCCATCAGCGCTTCGAGCTCGGCGTAGCGCGACGCGTCCGACTCGGCCTCCGCGACCGTCCCGACGACCTCGTCGACACGCTTCGGCATATGGCAATCGCACGACGCGCACTTCACCTCGCCCAGGCCCGAGCAGGCCACGCCGATGCTATACATCTGCGTGCGGTCAATCTGCGATTCCTGTTCCAGCACGACCAGCGTCTTCGCGTCGCAGCCCTTCACAATCACCGCGGGACGGCCGAGCGATTTGATTTCCTTCCGCGTAAGGTAGGTCGTAAGGTTAGAGACGCAGCGCTCGTTCCACACGAGCTTCGACACGTCGTCGGCCTTGCGCACGAACACGGGATACACGGCCCCGCCCGGCGTCTCTTCGCCGTAGCCGATGACCACGTCCACCTTGCCCTCGACCAGCACCTTCCGGCAGGCTTCACGCAATTGCTCGATCATTGCGTCACCTCCCGCAGGTCCTGGTAGGCCTTATACGGCCCCAGTTCTTTCGCCTGCGCGGTGATGTCGACGATCACCTCTTGAAACTTCTTGCCCTCGGCCGCGGAGATCCACGTGAAATGGATTCGATCCATCTCAATACCAATGGCATCGAGCAGGTTGCGGAACAGCATCCACCGCCGCCGCGCATGGTAATTGCCCGACGTGTAGTGGCAGTCGCCCGGATGGCAGCCCGAAACGAGTACCATATCCGCACCCCGCTCGAATGCCTTAATGATGAGGTTGAAGTCGATTCGCCCGGTGCACGGCAGCCGCACGATACGGACGTTCGTCGGATACTCCAGCCGGTTGGTCCCGGCCAGGTCCGCGCCCAGGTACGTACACCAGTTGCACACGTAGGCGATGATTTTAGGTTCGAATTGTTCCGTCGTCATACCAGGTTATTCACCACTTCGTAGATCTGCTGCTCGCTGAACCCTTCGAGGTCCGCGCTCTTCGACGGACATACGGCCACGCAGGTCCCGCAGCCCATGCACAGGCTCGCATTCACGCGCGCCGTATGCTTCACGAGATTTCCGTTGCGGTCGAGGATATCGGCCTTGTCGATCGCGCGATACGGACAGGCCCGCACGCAGGCATAACACGCCGCGCAAACCTGTTCGTCGATCTTGGCGACCTCCGGCTCGCGCGTAAGCTCCGGCTTCGCGAACAAAATCGCAACCTTGCCCGCCGCCGCCGAGGCCTGCGCCACCGACTCCGGAATGTCCTTGGGCGACTGGCACGCGCCGCAGATGTAGACGCCCGCCGTATTCGTCTCGACCGGACGCAGCTTCGGGTGCGATTCGGAAAGGAAACCGAACTCGTCGTAACCGATCTTCAGCATCTGCGCGAGGTCTTGAGTACCCTCGGCCGGTCGCGCCGCGGTTGCAAGCACCACCATGTCCGCCTCGATCGTCACCGGCACGCCCGCAAGCGTATCCGCGCCGCGCACGATGAGTTTTCCGTTTACTTCGGTGATCTTCGAGACGCGCCCGCGGTAATACTTCGCGCCGTCCTTCTCGATGGCGCGCCGCACGAACTCGTCGTAGTTTTTCCCGCCCGCGCGAATGTCCATGTAGAAGACGTGTGCCTGTCCCTCGTGCACCTTGTGCTTGTAAAGCATCGTGTGCTTCGCAGTGTACATGCAGCAGATCTTCGAGCAGTAGGACATGCCCTTCGCGATATCGCGCGAACCCACGCAGGCGATAAACACCACGTTCTTCGGCACCGCGCCGTCGGAGGGCCGCTGAATCTTGCCGTTGGTCGGACCGGACGCCGACACGAGCCGCTCGAACTGCAAACCGTCGAGCACGTCCTTGTACTGGCCGTAGCCGTACTCGCCGTAGCCCTTGTACTTCGCGACATCCTGCTTCTTCTCGACCTTGTAGAGCTTGAAGCCCGTCGCCACGACGATCGCGCCGACCTCTTCGATGATGGTCCGGTCTTCGTCTTTGAAGTTGATCGCGCCGGCCTGGCAGACCTTTTCGCAGGTCCGGCACTCGCCGCGCAGGAAGTAGGAGCACGACTCGCGGTCGATTACCGGACGCGCCGGCACCGCCTGCGGGAAGGGCACGTAGATGGCCTTGCGCGTATCGAGGCCGTAGTCGAACTCGCTAAGGCTCGTGCTCGTCGGGCAGCGGGTCACGCAATCGAGGCAGCCCGTGCACTTGTCGATATCGACGCTGCGCGCCTTCTTGCGAATGACCACGCTGAAATTGCCCACATACCCCTCGACCGATTCGACCTCGGAGTAGGTGTGAAGTGTGATGTTGGGATGATTCCCCGCCTCAACCATTCGCGGCGTCAGGATGCACTGCGAGCAATCGAGCGTCGGGAAGGTTTCGGACAAGCCGGCCATCTTGCCGCCGATCGACGGCTCCCGCTCGACCAGGATCACCTGGTGACCCGAATCCGCGATGTCGAGCGCCGCCTGGATGCCCGCCACGCCCGCGCCGATCACCAGCGCGCGCTTCGTCAACGGCACGCGGATCGGTTCGAGCGGCTTGTTGCGAATCACCTTCGCCACGGACAGCCGGATGAGTTCCACGGCCTTGTCGGTCGTCGTTTCTTCGTTGGGGTGCACCCACGAGCAATGCTCGCGAATGTTCGCCATCTCGACCATGTACGGATTGAGCCCCGCCGCCTTGGCCGCCGCACGAAACGTCCGCATGTGCATGTGCGGCGAGCACGACGCCACCACGAGGCCCGTCAGCTTCTCCGACTTGATCTTGTCGCGCACCATGGCCTGCCCGGGGTCCGAGCACATGTACTTGTAGTTGACCGCGCAGCGCACGCCGGGGATCTTCGCGACCCGCTCGCTCGCCTCTTCCACGTCAACGGTTCGCGCGATGTTCTCACCGCACCAGCAGATGAATACGCCAATTCTGGCCATGATTATTCGGCCTCCACAGGTGGCATGAGCGCGCTTGCCCGCACCACGAAGTGCCGGTCGATAGCGAGGTCTTTTCCGTCAATGCCCAGGGCCAGTCCCACGAGATCCGAAAGGTAGTAAATCGGCAACTCGTGGAGCACGCCAAAATGCTTATTGACGGCGCTCTGCTTCATATCGAGGTTCACTTGACACATCGGACACGCCACCACGATGCAATCGGCCCGGTTCGCGGAGGCGTCCGTAAGAATCTTGTTGGCCAGTTCAAGAACGGTCTCTTCGCGCGCCAGGGTCATGCCCGCGCCGCAGCATTCGGTGGCGAAATTCCACTCGACCGCTTCGGCCCCCAGCGCCTCGACCACTTCCTCCATCGAGTGCGGCTGTTCGAAATCGTCGAACTGCAAGTCGGAAGGCGGACGCGTCAAAAGGCAGCCGTAGTAGCAGGCCACGCGCGTGCGCTTGAGCGGCCGCTTGACGGCGGCGCGAATGGTATCGAGCCCGATGCGCTGGAAGACCTGGATGGCGTTCAACACCTCCGTCTTCCCCGTCACCGGCAGCTCGACGATCTCGGAGATCTTCTCGCGAAGTTCGCCGTCGGCCTCGAGCGCGCGCCGCGCCTTGATGAGCTCCATCGAGCACATCGGGCAGGGCGCCACGACCTCGTCGTGCCCGTCGCGCTCGGCAATCCCGAGGTTGCGCGCGGGCAGCGCCACCGACAGCGTGTGGTTCAAACAATGCGCCGCGCTTGCTCCGCAGCACACCCAGTCGTCCACTTCCTTCAACGTCACACCCAGCGCGTCGAGGCAGGTCTTCAACGACTTCTCGTAGTCGTTCGACGTGCCGTGCAAAGCGCAGCCGGGGTAATACCCAAATTCCGTCATGATGCCGCCTCCCCGGATTTCTCGGGCTCGCAGCGCGCGAATATCCGGTCGACCACGCCGCGGTCGCGGACCTTCTCGCCCTGCAAATGAAGTTTCCCGCGCTTGAGTAATCGCGGCGCCAACAGGCTGTCCCGCATCAGCAGCGGCACGCTGCGATCGTGCAGGAAGCCCTCGACCTTGAACTGCGCCGTCAATTCCAGCTCGTTCAGGCGGCCGTAGCGGCGAATGTTATCGAGGAAGACACGTTGAAAGTTGACGATCCGCGTCTGTTCCGGCGAGGCCACGCCCTCTTCGACCGCCTTCTGGCGAAGGACGTCCATCACCCCGCAACAGTCCACGGACTGCGGACAGCGCGCCGTGCACGTCTGGCACGAAACGCAATACCAGATGGCGTTGCTGCGCATGGCCTTCCCGGTCTCGCCGAGTTGCACCAGCCGCAACAACCGGCTAGGGATGATGTCCATGTGTTCCGACATGGGACAGCCCGCCGCGCACTTGCCGCACTGGTAACAGTTCTCGACGCCGGTTCCCGCGAAGGCGTCGTTGGTATGCCCTGCGTGTTCCATCGGTTTTCGGCCGCGCGCTCGCGCGCCAACGGCCTTTCCCCCTTTCAGAATCGCCCCGGATCCAGCCTCAGCAAGTCGCCCAGCCAAGACCGAGGTCCGACGGCGCACTCCAAGAAATACCCACTTCAACCAAAGCTCGTATGCACCTCGAAGAGACAAAACGAGCCAAAATAATGCTCTTTAGCCAGTAAATAATTGTACCTTACGGGTTAGAACGGAGACAACAGGGAAAAGCGCGGATACGACCCTGAAACCCTACGTGCATACCCGCAATCCCCGCGAAAAACGGGCAAAATTGCCCCGTTTTGAGGTCATGAATAAGTCCCGCCGTGCCCCAATTCAGTACAAACTATTCTAACCAGACGCCATCACCCAATCAAAAAACGGGCTCCCCGTCCGGTCGTTCTCCCCATTCAGAATTACTTCTTCGCCCCATCAATCTTTTCCTGCACGCCCTTGATCTCCGGGTCCAGCCGCAGCGCCCGCTTCCATTCCCCGATCGCCTTGTCCTCATCCCCGGCAAGCATGTATGCATCCCCAAGGTGGTCGCGAAGCACCGCATCGTCCGAAGTCATCTGCAGCAGCGCGCCCCGGATGAGGTCAATCGCCTTCTTCGCATCGCCTTTGCGATAGTAAATCCACCCGAGGCTGTCCAGATAAAAAGCGTTGTTCGGGTCCGCCGCCAGCGCCTTGTTCAACAACGCCTCCGCCTCGTCCAGCTTCACATTCTGCTCCGCGTACAGATACCCCAGGAAATTCATCACCTCCGGATCGCTCGGATCAATTTCCAGGCAGGTCTTCAGATGCTTTTCCGCTTCGGGGAACTGCTTCAATTCCTGGTAGACCCCCGCGAGTTCGTAGAACACCGTCTTGTCCGGCTTGCCTCGTTGCGCGGCCTCTTCCAGCACACCCGCCGCCTCGTCAAACCGGTCCAGAATCGCGTACGTCCGCCCCAGGATGAAGTCCACTACCTTGGACCCCACGCCTTCCTTGCGGAACTCCTGAAGCCCCGCCGCCAGGAACTCACCGGCCTCCTTGTCGCCGAACAGACCCAGCAACTCGCCGAGCACGTCGCGGCCTTCCGCGTAGAGATCGCCCTCCGCCTCGTCCAGCGTGTCCAGTAACGGACGGTACGGCTCCCCAACCTGCTTGCGCGCCATCGCCCGCAAAAGCGTGCCCACAAACGGCGCATCCACCGGCGGGCTTTTCGCGGACACTTCCGCCGCCTGCCCGGCCCGAAGCGACAAGTACATCAGCTCCACCGCATGGATAGGCTCGCCGAACCCGTCCTCCACGATTGTATCGATCCGGTCCGCCGCATCCTTGAAACGGCCCATACGCGCATACGCGCCCGCGAGCCCCTCCAGCGCATCCGGGTCGCTCGGACCCTCCGCCAGGTACGCCTCGAACTGCTCCGCCGCCGCGGCCGGCTCGCCCAGATCCAGCAACACATACCCCAGCGCATACCGCGCCTTCTTCAGCTTCGGATCCAGCGTCACCGCCTGCTCGAACGCGTCCCGCGCGCCCTTCGTATCGCGAATCCGCGACAACATGGCCCCAAGCTGCACATACAATTCGGGCGTATTCGGACGCAGCTCGATCAACCGGTGGTACAAGTCGATCGTGCTGACATAATCGTTGGAATTGCTCTGCGCCTCGATGAGCGCCTGGTATCCCAGCGGATTCTCCGGCGACAAATCGATGGCCTTCTCGAAAGCCTCGACAGCCTTTTCGTTGTTGCCCAACTGCTGGTGCGCCGCCCCCAGCCAGACCCACAGCACCGAGTCCTCCGGCGAGCGCTTCACCGCCTTCTCATACACGTCCTTCGCGTCGTCGTAGCGCTGTAAGCGGATGTAGGCCTCGCCCAGACGCGCGAGAATGGCGGTCGATTCCGGTGAAAGCGCCGACGCTTTCTTGAGCTCGTCAATGTACTGCTCGTATTGCCCGTTGCGCTGGTGCATCAACGCCGACAAGTAATGCGCCAACGCATCCGAACGCTTCGGCGTGGCCGCCGTCGCACCCGCCACCGCGCCCTGCTGCAGTGCACTCGGGAACATGCTCCCGCAACCCATCAGGACCAACAAGCCCATCGACAACAACGAACGCATCAGTTCCATCCCTCTCAGTCACTCACAACGTCCGGCATAATGGTTCAGCAGTGTGGGGCAGCCGCCCTCGGCTGCCCAGGCGATGCAAAAGCACATGAATGGCAGCCGAGGGCGGCTGCCCCACACGGTTGTACCATTTCGTCGGGTCCACTCATCCAAACAACTCCCCCGACTCGCATCCCTGCGCCAGCGGGGCAAAACTCAGCCGGTGAACAGCACAAGGCCCATGCCGCCGAATCGCTTCCAGATGCTCCGCCGTGCCATAGCCCTTGTGCCGTGCAAAGCCATACTCCGGGTACCGCGCATCCAACTCCGCCATCATCCGATCACGCGTGACCTTCGCTACAATACTCGCCGCCGCGATCGAAAGCGAACGGCAATCGCCCTTGATCAACCGCCGCTGCGGAAACGGGCAGGCCGGAATCCGGAACCCGTCCACCAGCAAAAAGTCCGGCGACACCTGCATCGCCGAGCGTACCATTACCTCGTAATTCGCACTCTGGATGCCGCGCCGGTCGATGTCCTCTGAAGAAACAATCGCGACGCCAACCGCATGCGCGCCCGAACAAATCTCTTCAAACAACCTCTCGCGCAGTTCCAGCGTTAACTGCTTCGAATCGTTCAGACCGGCCAACGGCGCCGAAAGGATCACCGCCGCCCCCACAATCGGACCCGCCAGCGGACCGCGCCCCGCCTCGTCCACCCCAGCCACGCGCGAAAACCCGTTCTCCAGCGCCTCCCGCTCAAACTCCATCAACGCCCGAAGCCGCCGTTCCTCATCCGAACACCGCCCCAGCTTCCGCAGGCAGGCCTCGTACAACGCACGAGCTCCCTCCCGCGGATCCGACCGCAGTCCCTCAAGCAGCTCCGGCGCGTACGGCGGCCCCCCCGCCACCAACCCCCGAAGCTCGCTCAGCGTCCGTTTCAAAAGCATTTCGTGCTCGTGCTCGTAATCGTCATCGTAATCGAGTCTTGTTCGTAATCGTTCTCGTACTCGTCATCGTAATCGGTGGCTACTTTGGTAATCTGTATTGTGAACCCAAAGGCCCAAGCCTCAAGACTCCACAGAAGGAGCAGGAGTAGTGGCTTAGTGCAACAATTCGAATCGATTAAACTTCCCAACCTCTAGCTCCGCATGCTTTAAGGAAGGAGTAACCGAATTCCGTTACGCCATACGGCTCTTGCATGATTGCACCCAAAGTGGTGTGACGCGAGATCGGGAAACTGATGGTGTGCCTTTCCACTAGGGCGTTCCTCCAAAGATTCCCCAGTGCCAGTTCGATTGCGTCTGTGTCTTTCCACTCTGTAAGTTCCGCGATTCGAGACGACTCAAGGGATATCTCGTGCCGCTCACGGGCGATTATGGCCAGCTCTTGAAGTAGATCACACTCCAATGGAGACAGACTTTGGAGAATTTCCCCGTGGCATCGTTCTACATAAGACTCCATTTCCGGGTCCATTGCGCTCGCCAAGAGGTGCGCCCAACGCTCCTGTAACGTCACATCCTCCTCAAGCGTCGCTGCTTGGAGAAACGGAATTGCCAGACGAAGTGGAATCGATCTCGGATTTTGAATTTGTCTTTGCTCAAGAATTGAGTCGAGCTTTTCCTGTAATGCCACTGCATTCTTTGCGCGATAGTAGTACAGCCTGTCTTGAAATATGCCCGCGCCATTCTCGCCAAGGAGTCTTACGAGAAAGGCACCCGCCCTCTCCGTCAGATCCATTCCTTTAGTTGCGGTCTCAGCGATACTCTTTACGGCGTCGGCACAACGGCCTACCATTTCTACAGGGTCTTCATTCATTCTCGCTACCCCTCTTCTTCGCAATCCGAATCAGATGAAGCACCACCATACCGTTTCCGGGAACGGGCAGAAGACACCC
>JAVEWL010000178.1:0-8930 GCA_034004565.1 FCB group bacterium
CTGGGCCTCGCGGTTGGCCTTGTGCTCGTTCACGACGATTGAATGCTTGCCCAGCTCCGACCCGTCAAAACGCGCGCCCGAATGCCGGGCGCCGAGTAGATTCGCCCCGGTCAGGGTCGTGGAGCGAACGTTCGCGTCGGCCAGCGAGGCGTAGTACAGGTTCGCGTCTTTCAGGTTCGCCCCGAAAAGGTGGGCGCCATCCAGGTTCGCGCGGTACAGCCGCGCGCCTTCAAGATTGGCCTTGACCAGGTGGGCGCCCTGCAGTTGCCGGCGTTCCAGGTTCGCGCCGGCGAGTTGGAAACCCTCCAGGTCCTGGTCCTGCTGCACAAACCGGGCCACCATCTGTCCGACCAAGGGCCCGTCCTTCGGAGCGCTGACCTCGTGCCAGAAGCAATAGCGATGACCGGGGAGGGTTTTGAACTTGCAGGGTACGCCGCCCGTGCCGATGTAACCGCAGGGCTTTAGCGCGGCTTTCACGGAACGCGAACCGCGCGAGTCGGCTGGTTGTACTGAAATGCTCAGAGAAGGTCCCTCACTCGCATTTCGCCGGCCGGGAGCAATGCCGCCCCCGGCCGGGTACTGTGGTGAATTTCAAAGTCCGCTAACGCATTTCCTGACCGCCGGTAACATTGAGCGCCTGGCCGGTCATGTAACTCGATTCGTCCGACGCCATAAACACCACCAGGTTCGCGACGTCGTCGTAGGAGCATCCGCGCTTCATGGGCACCTGGTCGATGTACTTCTGGCGCACTACTTCTTCCGTAACGCCCTGATTGGCGGCGTACTGCTTGAACAGACTGTCGCGCCAGAGCGGCGAGTCGAGCAGGTTGCCCGGGCAGATCGCGTTCACACGGACGCCGCGTTCGGCGAACTCCAGCGCGAGACTTTGTGTCGCGCCGATGCCGCCGAACTTCGAGGCCGCATACGCACTGTTCTTGAAGCTGCCTTTCTTGCCCGACTTCGAATTGATCTGGATGATCGAGCCGCCGTTCCGGGCCACCATCTGCCGGGCCGCCTCGCGCGCGCAGACGAAATAGCCGACCAGGTTCACCTCGATGACCTTGCGCCAGCGATCGACGTCGAATTCGAGGCTGTCGCCGCTGATGAGGATGCCCGCGTTCGACACGAACACGTCCAGCCCGCCCAGCGACTCCGCCGCGGCGTCCATCGCCTTGCGCACGGCCTCGGCGTCGGTAACGTCAACCTTCTCGCCCGAAACACGGCGTCCCGTGCGTTCGGCAATCGCCGACGCCGTGGCGCGGATGCCGTCCAGGTTCACGTCCCACGCGACCACATCGCAACCTTCTTGTGCAAGCCGTTCCACGATGGCCGCGCCCAACCCCTGCGCCGCGCCGGTAACGACCGCTTTCTTCCCCTCGAGCCTGCTCATATTAGAGGTATTTCTCCAGGAGGGCTTCTTCCGCCTCTTTGGTCCAGGCGCCGCCTTGCCCCAGTTTATCCTTCAGTTCAGGAAGTTTTTCGGGAATCTCTTCGATCGGAATCAAGGGAAGTTCGTGGATATGCGGATAGATGACCGTCTTCCCCGGGAAGCGCGCATCGCGAACGCCTTCCAAACCTTCGCGCGCGGCATTCAGTCCGCCGATCGCGGCCACGCTGAAGTCCGTGTTGAGCTCGTGGCTCTCGACCATGCTCAGCACCTTGCGCATATCGCTGATACGCGACCCGCTGGACCCGACGAGCTTGTGACCGCGGCAGAGATCCTTCAGGTCGATGTCCGCGCACTGGCCAATCGGCACACCCGCGAAAATATTCACAAACGCGTTGTCCGCCGCCAGGCGAAGGTATTCCGGCACCAGGCGCGCGAGAGGCGCGCAGGCCACAACGTCCGTGAAGCCGTTCGGCGCCAGCGCGCGGAGCGCGTCGTCCATCGTCGTGCCTTCGCTCAGGTCGGCCGGCGCCAGCGTGAACAGTTCCACGCCGTTCTGCCGCGCCAGATCCCCGAACCGCTGCTGAATGTGGTTCAGGCGGCCCCGGTCGAGGTCGGACACCACCACGCGCTTGGGACGGTTCGTTACTTCGAGCGAGCGCTGGATGTGCATCTGGCCCATGGGGCCGCCCGCACCCGCCAGCAGCGCCGTGCCGCCCGGCAGGAAGTCGTTGCGCTTGTTCGCCTCGGCGATCTCGGTCATCGTCTTGCCGCCGCCGTAGAAGCGGATGTTGTCGTAATGAATACGGCCGATGTCCAGCGTCACTGCCCCCTGCTCCGCCGGCTCGCCGAGCAGGAACATCGCGCCGTTCTTGCGCAGCCGCTCCGCGAGCGTGCCCACGATCGCCGTGGTCGGCGAGACGATGATGATATCGTCGAACTTCTCGTCGTTGAGCCCTTCCAACGAACGCGGCAGCACGAGGGCGTCGGGGTTGGTGTCGCGCCACTCCGCCGGGTCGTCCGTGACGATCAGCAGTTCGCCGCCGCCGGGCGCGACGCGGTCTTCAAGGTTGTACGACATTTCGACGCAGGCCCAGGGCTCCGACAGCGCCGACTGGCTGTAGCCGGTCTCTTTGCGCACGGGCAGAAGATAGCAGCCTTCGTCGCCCGCCAGCGCGCGTTCGTCGAGGTAGAAGTATTCGGCCAGGCCGCCGGGTATCAGGTAACCGAAGGCATACCCGACGCCGTTCACGTAAATGTCGGCCTGCACGATAAAGCGGTCGCCCACCTTGAAGCTGTCTTTCCACTGGCCACCGACGGCCACGCAGGTCGCCGCGCACTCGTGGCCCAGCACGGTGGGTTCGACCGACAGGTCGCGTCCGCGCAGACGCGCATGCTTGCCGCCCTGGTTGATGATTTTGATGTCCGACTGGCAGAGACCCAGCGCATCGACGCGCAGCAGGATCTCGTTATCCTTCGGCGCGCGCAGCGGCAGCGTTTCCGGCTTACCGTCGCGGCCGAGGCTTTCAAAACCGGCGCCGTAAAGCTGCCAGGCCTGGTATTCTTGCGGAAGCGCGCCTGCCGCGTCGTGGAATTGCTCAAGTGTCGTCACGATACTCTCCTGAAAGTAATCCCAGTTGGAAACCTATCCCGCCAGGCTCTTGAGGCGATACGCCTCGTCGGGGCGGGTGAAAATGCGGTTCACATCGGCGGGCGGCATGAATCTGGGTCCGCCCACAGCGTACGTGCCTACGAGAATGTGTGAGATCTTCTCGCACATGTCCGTGCAGCTCGTTACGGCACGGGGATTCTCGCCCATGGCGATAAACCCGTGGCTCTCCATCATGATGGCCCTCGGCAGGACCCCTTCTTCCTCGACAAAGCGCTCGAATTGCCGCTTGACCTCGCGGGCAAGTTGAAGGCCCGGATCGACGTAGGGGATGTATACGGATTTGTGTCCCATGCACACGATATGGTCCGGGCAGATGCGGCCGGAAACGGCCTCGGCGGCGATCTTCGAACACAACAGCGAGTTGGTGAAAACCGGATGCGTATGGCCGACGTACTTGATTTCCGGCACGCGCAAAAGGATGGCGTGGAGCAGGGTCTCGACCGACGGACGGCGGTTTTCGTTCGGGTCAACCAGCGCATCCTTCAGCACCTGGGTGACCTGATCGTCGCCGGCCGATTCGTCGTCCAGAAGTTCAAGCACCTTGGATATGGACACGCGCACAAAACCGCGCGGTTCGATGCCGTCCATGACGGTACCGGAGGCCTTGACCCAGAACGTATCGTCGTCGATGCGGGCGGAGGTGTTCCCTTCTCCAAGGATCGCATACCCCTTGGCGGGATTCGCCAGGTACCGCGTCATGTGAACCAGATTGTCGATCACGTGCTCCATGTGATTCCTCTTGTCGATTTGCGGCCCGCGGCCAAGTGAAGAAGCGTCTCGCCGGGCCGGCGCGGACGAGAACGGCCGAGATTATATCAGGGTAATTCGGGCGGGGCAAAGAACGGAGCGGCCGAAGCGCTTCGCGCGCCAAAAAACGTGGGACTAACTGCCCCGCTGTCGAATGTTTCGGAAGAAGGAAGTGAGGAGTGCGCCGCATTCGGCGCCCAGAAGCCCTGGAGTGACTTTCGGTTGATGATTGAACCGCGTGTCTTCGAGCAAATTCATCAGCGTCCCGCACGCGCCCGCCTTCGGGTCGTACGCGCCGAAGTACACCTCGGCGATCCTGGACAGGATGATGGCCCCCGCGCACATCGGACACGGCTCCAGGGTCACGTAGAGCTTCGCACCTTCCAGACGCCAGCTTTGCAACTGCGCGGCCGCCTGCGTAATCGCGAGAATCTCCGCATGTGCCGTGGGATCCTGGAGCGTTTCGCGCAGGTTGTGCGCCTTGCCCACGATTTGACCTTCGTGAACAATCACGCAGCCCACGGGAACCTCGTCGCACTCCTGTGCGCGAAGCGCTTCCTGGATGGCGTATTCCATGTAGCGGACGTTGTTATCAAACATAAGGGCGGATTGTGGCGCGTTCCACGGACGGAGTCAAGCCGGCTGCGGGATGCGTTGGGCGTGCGGGATTGTCTGAATTCCTTGCACGAATGTGTATCGTAATGTAGAATGCCGCAGCGAGCAGCGAGACGACTTGACAGCGCCTGCGAAAATCACGAAAAGTGTTGCGCTTCGGGTAGTTAAGGCGAACCGAACGGAAATCCTGCTCGCCGCCGTGCTACCGTCCAACGCGGCGTCTTATTAGCCGCATGGTGATGTAGAGACGCAGCTCCAGGAAGACCATGGCAGAAACAGAAAATAGCCTTAGCACTTATCTGGCGGAGATATCGAAGATCCCTCTCCTCTCCACCACCGAGGAGATCCGCCTTGCGAAACGCGCCCAGGCCGGCGACGGCGAGGGCCGGCGAAAGCTTATCGTGTCGAATCTTCGGCTCGTGGTGAGCATCGCCAAGAAGTATCTCTACTACGGCCTTCCGCTTCAGGATTTGATCGAGGAAGGCAATGTGGGACTGATGAAGGCGGTCGATCGCTTCGACCCCGATCGCGGATGCAAGTTCAGCACCTACGCAACCTGGTGGATCCGCCAGGCGATTACGCGTGCCTTGTCGAATTACGGGCGCACGGTGCGGATTCCCGTGTACGTCACGGACAATGTCGCACGGTATAAGAAAGTCGCCGAGGAACTGTATATAAGAACCGGCAAGCGGCCGGGACCCGAAGAAGTCGCCGTCGAAATGGGCGTCAAGCTGGAAGAGGCCCGGAAACTCCAGGAATTCGTCGAAGACATCTCGCCCCTGGACAACCTGGAAACCACCAGCGAAGACAACGGACGCGGCATTCCGGAAAGCCTCCAGCCCACGAAGGAGAACGAGGCGATCCAGCAGATTGAACTGGACCAGCAGCTCCAGGAGCTCATGGGCCAGTTGACCAAACGCGAGGCCAGCATCATCCGGTACCGCTACGGCCTCGAAGACGGCAAAGCGCATACGCTGGAGGAAACGGGACGACGCTTCGGCCTCACCCGCGAGCGTATCCGCCAGATCGAGAAAGATGTAATGAAGCGGTTGCGCGTTTTCGTATCCGATCACTCGGACGATTTTCGGCCGTAGTCTAGAAACGCACCGCGCGCCGGGTGTCAAACCGTCCTCAAAGGGGGGTACTGCAGTGACCATGGATCTGTCTTCGCTGATTCGGAACGTGCCCGATTTTCCGAAACCGGGCATCCAGTTCAAGGACATCACCACCCTGTTGAAGGACGGCAAGGCGTTTCGCTGCGTCATCGACACTTGGAAAGAGCGCTACGAACCGATGCGTATTGACGCCATCGTGGGCATGGAATCGCGCGGATTCATTTTCGGCGCGACTCTCGCCTATTCGATGACATTGCCGTTTGTACCCGTGCGCAAGAAGCACAAGCTTCCGGCGAAGACGGTGTCCATCACCTACGACCTCGAGTACGGGACGGACACCATCGAGATGCACGAAGACGCCCTGAAGCCGCGCGACCGCGTCCTTATCGTCGACGATCTGCTCGCCACCGGCGGCACGCTCGCGGCGACGGTCGGTCTCGTGCGCCAATTGGGCGCGGAGGTCGTCGAGGCGGCCGTCCTGATCGAGTTGTCTTTTCTCGAGGCGCGCAAACGCCTGGAGGCGATCCCAATCCATAGTCTTATCCAGATGGGGGAATAGGTACGTGAGAGGAGCAGCGGAAGTGGTTCAGAATTTAGTCCCGGGTACCCAGATCGAAATCATCAACGAGGTGGAGCGCGGGCGCTTCAAGCATGGCTTGTTCGATTTCGACGGTACCATCAGTATTTTGCGCGAAGGCTGGCAGGACATCATGGCGCCGGTCTGCATAGAGATGATCTGCGGCGACACCACGCCGACCCAGGACATCATCGACGAAGTCCATCGCATGATCGACGATACCACCGGCATTCAGACCATCTACCAGATGCAGGTGCTCGAGAAGATGGTGCGCGCCCGCGGGCTCGTGCCGGAAGAGAAGATCCTAGACCCGTTCGGATACAAGGACATCTACAACGACCGCCTCATGGTGCCCGTGCGCGAGCGCATCGCCAAGCTGCAATCCGGCGCGCTGACGCAGGAGCAGGCGACGGTGAGAGGTTCGCTCGATTTCGTGAAGGCGCTTCGCGATCGCGGCGTTCAGCTCTACGTGTTCAGCGGCACCGACCGCGAAGACGTGCGCAACGAAGCGGCCCAGGTCGGCGCGGCTCAGTACTTCAACGAGATCTGGGGCGCCATCCGCGACCTCGAAGGGTATTCGAAGGAAAAGGTCCTCAAGGAAATCATCGCCCAGCACAACCTGCACGGCGCCGAAGTGCTGGTCTGCGGCGACGGCCCCGTCGAGCTCCGCAACGGCAAGGAAAACGGCTGCGTGGCCATCGGCGTCTGTTCGGACGAGAAGGCCGGCGAAGGCTGGGATTTCTCGAAGCGCGACCGCCTCATCAACGCCGGCGCCGACATCCTCGTCCCCGACTTCAGCGAAGTCGACAAGCTGATGGAATACCTGTTTCCGGCCTAGGGTCGAAATCTGCTACCTTACAGAGGCCACCGATATCCATGGGATCGGTGGCCTCTTTCTTTTCAAGGCTGAGGAATGACATGTCCAAGTTCGGCGTCACAAGCCAGAAGGAAGAAGAACTTCGCCAGCGCATGGCGGCGTGTGGCCTTTTGGAGACGGACCTCGATGAATCATTCATCCGCTCCGGCGGTCCCGGGGGCCAGCACGTCAACCGCACCGAAACGTGCGTCCAACTTCGCCACCAGCCCACCGGCCTCGAGGTTAAGATGCAGAAGGCCCGGTCTCAAGGCCTGAACCGTTTCTACGCCCGCAGGCGCCTCTGCGAACTCCTTGAAGCGCGGACCCTCGGCAAGGACAGCCCCGAAGAACAGAAGCACGCCAAAATCCGCAAACAGAAAGCCCGCCGTCGCCGCCGCACCCCGACGGAAAAGAACGAAGACTGAGGAACGAATAACGAGGAAAGAAACGCCATCCCCGAGATGCCCGATAGCTCATTCTCCCTTCTTTCCTCGTTCTTCGTTCCTCGTTCCTCGTTCTTCGTTCCTCGTTCCTCAGTCCTCCTTCTTGTTTTTCCCACGCCCGGTGAGTACCCTTGCAGCCCTATGCGTCACGAGAAACTCGACCGGCAGGCACGGATTGCCCTCACCCTCACCGGATTCTACTGGGCCGCGGAATCGCTTTGCGCGATCTTCGTGGCGGTCTTTCTGCTGCGCACGGGGCAGGATTTTAACGTCGTCTTCAAGTTTTACACCGCCGTCTATACGCTGACGCCGTTCGTCTTCCTGCTTGCCGGCTGGTACGCCCAGGCCCGCGACCGCTTGCACATGTACCGCCTCGGCCTGCTGATGCACGGGGTCTATTACGGCTCGCTGCTGATCCTGCGTGAACGCGCGCCTGACTACGTGATCCTGCTGGGCATTCTGCTGGGCATCACCTGGGGCTGTTTCCACGCGGGTGCCAACACCATTGCCTTCGACGTTACCACCAAGGGTCGGCGAGAGTATTATTTCGGCATGGTTTCGGCCGTGACGAGCTCATTTCAGCTCGTTGCGCCGATTGTCGGCGGGCTCATCATCAGCTACTCCCCCGGCGATCATCTGACCGGCTACTACCACGTGTTCGCCATCGTGCTTGGGCTCTACGTCTGCTCCTTCGGCATGACGTATCTCATGCCCAAGGACAGCGAACGCCGCCCCTACAACATTCGCCGCGCCCTGTTTCCCGGCAAGGATCAGCGTGACTGGCGGCTCGTGATGCTCGCTTCGGCTTCGTTGGCGGGGTCCTTCAGCATTTTTCAGTTCCTGCTCGGCATGCTGATGTTCTTGCAGACCGGCAACGAGCTCAGCGTGGGCGGGTATGCGTCGTTTCAGGCGGTGATCGGCATCCTGATGTCGTATTATCTTGGCCGGACCATTGCGCCGAGGCTCTGGAAACGCTGCCTGTTCTGGGGAACGGCAATCCTGATAGCGGGCGGGCTGGTCGTCTCCTGGCAGCTCAGCACGCTCACCCTTATCGTCTTCGGGATCACACGCACGGTATCGGGAACGCTCATCGGCATCCCCCATAACAGCCTTCGCTTCGAGGTCATCTCGAAAAGCGTGCTGGACCCCGCCGAGCGCATCGAGTACATCAGCGCCTGGGAAGTCCCGCTGGCCGTCGGCAGGATCATCATGATGACCATCCTGATGGCGCTCTACACGATGGGCAGCATAGCGGGCCTTCAATTCGCCCTCCTCCTGCTGTGCGGCGTCCGCGTCGTAACCTACCTCCTTCTCACGCGCACCGACACCCTTCGCAACGCGGAAACAACTCCCCTCCCCGCTGCCCAACCCCAGCCCAACACGCCATAGCGGGAAAACAGGGACTGTGGGGCTGTTGAGAAATGCGTTCTTTTGCGCGTCATGCGGCCCAGGCGGATACGGGGCGCCTGAAAGCCAGGGTTGCGATCACCCGACGCCACAGGCGGCTTGCATCGTCTA
>JAVEWL010000179.1:0-8898 GCA_034004565.1 FCB group bacterium
ATGAACGAGCGGTGACCGGTGAGGTCGGTTCTTCGTATTCTTGTTCCGCGGATATTCCGATTGGTCGGGGCGAGAGGATTTGAACCTCCGACCACCGCAACCCCATTTTTATCGGACACCCATTGCGATCAGGCGGTTATGTTACTTTTCAATAACTTGCAATGCATGGTTGTGTAGCAAAATGCACGGAAGTAAACTCAAAGTGCACTTACATTGCACTTACGCGGCCTGAATCCACGGAAACCTTGCCAGGATGCAGTAGCCGCCGAATCGGAGACCGCCGTGCCGAATTACACACCTCAACCGATCACCGCCGCCCTGCTCAAGCGGGCAGCGAAATGGGCGAACCCTGATCGACCCCGGGAAATCCGGGATGCAAAGACGGGGATGATTCTACGTCACCAGCCGACTGGCCGTCTAACGCTATATGTCGAGATCGGGCGCGGTAAACGCGAACGCCTCGCCGACGTGCAAGAGATCATCGACCCGGAGCACGAAATCACGTTCGAGGCCGTCCGGCGTAGCGCCAAGGTGGCTCGAGGTGAAGACGCATCCGGGCGCAACTTCAAGGCCGAGCGAGCGGCCGTCCGCGCAATCCCTACCCTGTCCGAATACATGAACGACGCGGAAGAAGGCACTTACGGATACTGGTTAACGCACAACCGCAAGTCTGGGGCCACCTCCCTGGACCGTCTGCGCTACTGTTTCGAGGAAAGCTACGGCGCAAGGAAGCTGCACGAGATCACCCGGGCAGATATCGAAGGCTGGCGAACCAAACGCACCCGCAAGGGACTCTCCCCGAAGACCATCAATCGGGACGTGGCCCAGCTTCACGCCGGGATGGAAAAGGCAGTTGAGTGGCGAATCCTCACCGAGAACCCGCTGCGCGGCCTGAAGCCCCTGAAGGTGGACAAGCACGAGAAACCCCTGCGTGCTTTCACCCCGGAGGAGCTGGAGTCCCTGCGCGCCTACCTCGCCCAACGGGACGAGAAGACCCGGCAGGCACGGGACCGAGCCAACCAATGGCGGCTCGCCCGCCACAAGGAACCGCTGCCGGAGATCACCGGCTACGCGGACGCACTGACGCCCACCGTCGAGATCAGTATTGAGACCGGACTACGCCAAGGGGAGCTGTTTGCGCTGGAGTGGGACATGGTTGACCTGAAAGGGGCCGCCATCCACGTCCCTGGACGGATCACCAAGGCGCACTCCACCAGAACAATCCCCCTCAACTCTGCCGCCGCCGCTGTCCTTCGCGCCTGGAACATGCAGAACGGCAGACCCACCAAGGGGCTGATCTTCGCGGGAGAGAGCGGCGCCTACAAGTCGCTGCGCAAGGCCCTGTATGCCGCGATCACGGCGGCAGGGATCGAGCGCGTCACTCAGCAGGGGCGGCTGGCATGGCATTCCCTGCGGCACACCTTCGGAACCCGGCTGGGGGCGGCAGGCTGTGACGTGCAAACGCTGAAAGAGCTGATGGGACACGCTGACATCGCCACAACCCAGCAGTATCTGCACACAACCGAAGACCGGAAGCGGGAAGCGGTGGCCCGACTGGAGGCCATCGGATGAGCGTTCGGGATAAGCTGCCAACCGCGGCCATCTACGAAATGCGCCGCAAGCTGCGGGCGCTGTATGACAGCGACCCCCAAGCATTCGAGGAATGCATGCGATCAATCGTGAGCCGTGGGGACGCTTGGCGCGCAGCCCTCCCCCCAATGGAGACCGCGCGCGGCAAACCAATACAGGTGAGTGATGCATCGCTCGCGATGCTACTTGCCGACTATCGAAACCGTCCGTCGGGGGTATCTCGCGACGAGTTCCTGGACGCGCTCGCACGGAAGGGATGCGCGTACGGCAATCCCTACTTCGTCGGGGAATGGCGCAATGCGGAGACGATCAGAACACACTTGAAAAACGCAGAGAAAAAAGCGAGGGAAGATTCATCGTTCGCCGACGAGGTGAATTTCAACCAGTGGGCGCTGTCCGTCATCAGCGTTTAATCTGCTCGGGGTGACTCCACGCCCATCAGTTCACCCTGACGCCCCTCCTCCCCGCCTCTACCTTTGTGCGCATCACTGAGCACGGAGGTAGACCAGCGATGCACACTGAGCACCCGCGACACCGAGTCGCCCGCAATCTCTCCATCCGGGAGGCGTGCGAGGCCATCGGCGTTTCTCGTCGAACAATCTACAACCTGATCGCCGCCGGAAAGCTGGGCACGATCAAGGTGGGCAAGCGTCGGCTTGTTCCGCCGGCTGAGATCGCGCGCATGACCTCGCTGGAGGGCCGCTCATGAAGGCGAACAAAAAGCCCCGGGCCGCTGCAACGGCTTCCGGGGCTCGTAACCAAAACACCAACGCCCGCAATCGTAACCGCCGCGACCGCCAGGTGCAACCGGGTATCCCGCAGAGCACGGAGCAATGGCTGGCCTTCGTCCGCCGAACCGCGAGGGACGGCCGATGAGCGCGGAGACCCTGCTGTCAAAGCTGGAGGGCGTCCGGGATCGCGGTCACGGCCGGTGGCTCGCGAGATGCCCGGCCCATGAGGACCGCTCGCCGTCCCTGTCTCTCCGGGAGACCGACGACGGGACCGTACTGATCCGCTGCTTCGCCGGCTGCGGCGCGGCCGATATCGTCCACGCTGTCGGCCTGGAGCTGAGCGACCTGTTCCCGCGCCGCACCGATCACCATCAGTCCCCGATCCGCCAGCGCGACCGCTGGAACCCCCGCGATCTGCTTGTTCTGCTGCGCCGGGAGGCGACTGTCGTCATGGTCGCAGCCAACGATCTGCGCGCCGGTATCGCGCTGTCGGATGATGATCACCAGCGCCTGGTCGAGGCGTGCGGACGCATCAGCACCGTGGTTGCGGAGGTGGCGTCGTGAGCCGCCTGGATGATCGCGTGGATGCACTCGCCGGGCGCATAGACGACATGCAGGCTGGGCGCGAAGTGCGCCGCGCCTTCAGGTTGCGGCGGGCATCGGACCTTGAGATACGCCCCGCGTCCTGGTCGATCCGGGGCGTGCTCGAACTCGACGCGCTCGCGCTCACGTTCGGCGATCCCGGCTGCGGAAAGTCCTTTCTCGCCGTCGATTGGGCGCTGTCGATTGCGAGCGGAACGGAGTGGCAGGGGCGAAGGGTCAAGCAAAGCCCGGTGATCTATATCGCCGGCGAGGGGCACAACGGCCTGACGCGTCGCCTGAAGGCCTGGAGCATCCGCCAAGGCGTAGACCTCGCCGGCGTCCCGCTGTTCGTCTCTGACGCCCCTGCGGCGTTCACGGACCCGGCGGTGATCGCGGAGGTCGAGGCGACCATCAACGATCTGGCCGATCAACACGGGGTGCCGGGTCTCGTGGTGCTCGACACCGTCGCCAGAAACTTCGGGGGCGGCGATGAGAACTCAACCCGCGACATGGGGCAGTTCATCCAGTCCTGTGACCGCATACGCGCGGCCTACCGCTGCACCGTCCTTCTCGTTCACCACACCGGCCACGCCGACAAGTCCCGCGCACGCGGAGCCATGGCGCTGAAGGGCGCGCTCGATATCGAGTATCGCCTGGACAAGGACGAGTCCGGCGTCATTCGCCTTGAGGCCACCAAGATGAAGGACGGACCCCACCCCGAGCCGATGGCGTTTCGCCTGCGCACCGTGGACCTTGGCATCACCGACGACGAGGGCGAGTCCGTTACGTCCGCTGTCCTCGACAGCACGTCGTATGAGCCACCGTCCGTGAAGGGCAAAGTCGGCCGGGGGAAGTGGCAGACCCTGGCGCTCGAAGTCTTGAGCGATCTGCACAGCACGCGCCGCGCGACCCTTGAGGCCGGAGGCTACGACTCTGACGGCGCGAGGGTGTCCGTGGATGACTGGCGAATGGCCTGCGGAGCACGCGACGTACCACGGCAACGCTTTTATCAGCTACGGGATTCTCTCGCCACGAACGGATTCATTCGAATGGAGAACGGCTATGTCTGGCCTTCTTGAGTACTCGGTTGTCCGCTGATCTGTCCGCAGTCCGCTTTCCTATAGGAAAAGCGGACAAAGCGGACGCTCAGGCATCAGCCACGGCGGACAAACAGGACGCAAAGCGGACTCAAACCGGACAACAAAGCGGACTAGAAGGGAGGCGGGAGCATGAGCATGAAAGACGAAATCACGGAACTGATGAGGATGGCGTCTGAACTCGACGAACAGGCCCGCGAGGCCCGGCGTGCTGCCGGTCGGGTGCTCTCTAGGCTCAGGTCAGAGACGCCGTCCCTGGAGTGGAATCAGGCGGTGCGGCACCTGGGTATTGATCCGAGAACCGCGGAATTGCTGATCGAGATGGCTTGCGGAGGCAGGGAATGCCGGTGACCGTCAGAGAAGCAGCGCGGGAGTTGAGGTTAAGCCCGGCCACCATCCGACGACGCATCCGTCAGGGGACGCTGCGCGCAGTAGGCGGTGATGACGTTGGTGGCCGCGGTCGGGGATATCTGGTCGAGCTTCCAGATGAGCGCGACATCTGCGAGCCCTTGCTTGAGTTCCTGCGCATTGACTCCGGGCTGGTTCCTGATCGGCATGTCCCCGCTCACCAGTTCCTTGGCATTCCTGAGCGCACCGGCGCGCAGTTTCTGCTTCTTCTCGCCCGTCACTTCGAGCGGCGCGGATTCTCAGAGGCAGAGAGAACCTTGCGGGCTATCGCGCTCAGGGAGTGACTGCGATTGCTACGCTGTTTGCACACTGGAAATTGAGGGGTTCAAATGAAAGGCAAAAATATCCTGGGCGGGCTGGTTCACTGCTTCGCTTCCGCGCAGGGCTCGCTTGAGGGCGCGTACGACGCAGCGCGACGCCGGGGGCTGCTGGACATCCGGGCGGCGGCGGTCGCTGGTACATCCGCCGTGGATGTCGGCGGCATTGGCCGGGCGATCGAGTCCGCGTTCTTCGCGTCGCTTGATCGTGGCCCGGGCATCTTCGATGCGATTGCCGCTCGGAGCCGCCGAGCCGCGTTCAATTGCCGGACCTTCATCCCGACTGCGCCGGCGGTCGCCGAGATCACCGCCGAAGGCACGGCCGTTCGTCTTTCCCGGTTTTCGTTGACCCCGGCGACGCTCACCCCGACGAAGGCTGTGGGCCTGATCGTTGCGACGGAGGAGTCATTGGCGACGCCGGAGGGTTCGGCCGCTGCTGCTGAAGAGCTGAGACAGGCGGTCACGCTCGCCACTGACATCGGCTTCCTGGATGCGCTCACGCCGGGGTTTTCCGACTCTCTCACGTCCGACACGCTCGCGGACATCAGGACCCTTTGCGATGCGGTTTCGCTCACCGGGCTCGCCGACCTGGTTATGGTGGCGTCGCCGGAGATCGCGAACGCGATGGCGACCAATCCCGTCGATTTCCCCGACATGCGCCCGACCGGCGGCACGGCGGCCGGCATCGATGTCCTGGTGTCGTCTGCTTGCCCTGGGTTGATGCTGATCGACTGCGGCGCGATCCTGACCGGCAGTCAGGGCTTTGAGCTTCGTTACAGCACGTCCGCATCCATCGAGATGGACGACTCCCCTGCGATGGATGGCACCCCGACGGGTCCGTCCGGCGCTATGGTTAGCTGCTTTCAGGCTGACGCCGCTGCGATCATCGGGCATCGCACCTTCGCCGCGCTGACCGCTCGGGCATCTGGTGTCGCGGTTCTCGCGGGGAGCTCGAGCTGATGAGGCGAGAATCGAACAAGGAGTGCGCGGACCGCCACTTCGGGGAGCTGGCGGCCGACTTCCGGAGCCGGAACCCGTCGGAGATCACCGGCGATTGGATGCGCGCCCACTACCGCGAGGCTGTGGAGCGTCTGGGCGCGCAGGTGGGCCAGCTTTATTTTTGCATGGCGCTGTCGGAGCAGATCGGCCGCCTCACTGGTCAGGTGGCGCTTTTGACGAAGCAACTGGAGGATCGCAAGCAATGAGGTTTTCAGAGTTCGAGATTCATCGAGGTATGCGACTGCTCGCCGCGCGCCTGAATGAGATTCGCCGCGCATCGCCGGGCTTGTTTGAGATCACGCAGGACTTTCGGCCAGACGTTCCGCTGGCGTCCGTCCGTGTGATTTCGGGCACCGGACAGATCCGGGAGGTGATGGTGGACCCGCTTCGCTTGCTGGACCTTGCAGGCGTCAGGCGGCCGCCGGTTGATGGGTTCGATATTGACGGAGATTACGTATGACTCAGATCACGCTGGATTCCGCACCGATTCAGGTTCGCGCTGCCGCTGAACGCGCGAGGGAGGCACAGCTTATGGCCGGACGTGAGGCCGAGATTTCGAGCGTCACGGCTTTGCAGACGCCGCGCGGCTGGGAGTACACGGCCGTGATCACGTCGCGCAGCCGGTTCGGTGCGTCGCGCTCGGAGACGGCCAAGCATGTCACCCCCGAGGGACCGCGCCAGGTTGCGCAGCAGCGTGACCGCGTTATCGTCGCGCCGATGGTCGATCCGTCTCGCGTGGACCCTGAGCCGTTCCGCGCCGCGTTGTACGGGCAGGCAGAGCACACGCCGATGGAGCACACCCGCGCCGAATGGGATGAGCTGCTGCGGCAGACTCGGGCGTTCCTGTGACCGGTTCCGGGCACGAGCCGGGGCTGAGTCCCATGGCGCAGGGCGATGATATCCCGGGCGACTTCGACATGGCCTACCGCCGCATCGAGCGCGTCCGTTCTCTCGCATCAGCACGTCGTGGCTATCCCGTTCGCGTGGCGAGCATTACATCCGTGAGCACCGTGGACGTGGTGCGGCTTCTTGTTTCCCTGACGAGTGGCGAGAGATTCCACGCCGACATCGACATGGACGTAATCGACCCCATCGAGGAGAGGACAGCGCATTGACCGCATGGCGTAAGCGCCCGGACAGCCGTCCCCGCCGATTGTCTGGCCGGGCATGGTACGCCATGCGTCGCCAGGTGATGGCAGAACAGCGAGGCGCGTGTGCGGCCTGCGGGTGCATGTTGGTGGATGGCTGGGCACTGGATCACGTCGCGCCGCATAGCCGTGGCGGATCCGATGACCGGTCGAACCTTCAGGGGCTGTGCAATCCCTGCCACGACGCCAAGACCGCGAAGGACCGAGGACACCGGACCCGGCGACGGATCGGCATCGATGGCTACCCGATTGAGGATTGAGACCCCCGGGGGGTTTCTCACTATTTGGGGCGTCGAAACTCGTAATACCGGACGTGGAGTCAAAAATTCACGCAGCCAGGATAGGAAAATGGGTTTGCCGGGTGAGAAGGCGCAGGTCAAACCGATTCGCGTAGGGCTAGCCGCCCTGGGCTCACAACCCGAACGGCTGGGCGCATACTCGGATCGTGGCCCCGACAACGCCGAGCGCCGGCAGGGGTTTCCCCTTCCGTTTCCCCCGTGGCCGGCATCTTTCCCTGAGGGCGATATGGTCAGACTGATACCGTTCTTCCTTCCGCTGGTCTGCGTGCTGGCGTCGTTGTTGCGCTGATCGCCTGTCACCAGATGGTGTCATCGCCGGACGACCGATTGCCCCGGCCCGGCGTTTCCTCAGGGAGGTGACACGCGCCGCCTGACGCCCTCCCTCCTTTCACGGGAGAATCCTTTTTGATTCAAGCCCCGCTCCTCGCTCCCGATATCGTCTTGTATTACCGGTGAGGATTTCACCAGATGGCGATGAGCAAAAGAGAAAAGCGGGTTCTGCACAGAATCTGGCGCAACCAGCTAGAGTCTCCGTCGAGCGGATTTGATCCAACGGAGGATTATTACAATCCGTGGGAAATTGTCTGCTTGGCAGAGACCCGTAATCCAGTTCGGGGTTGGCGCCAGGAACCGGCTAGTAATTCTGCTGAAACGCTAAACGAATACGAGGCATTGGCCCGCGCATATCCGATGCTGAAGTATTTGAGAGAAGGGGGTTATATCACGTTCGATTCGGCAACTTATGGCCGAACGCCGGATGATTACGAAATTCGAGTTACCAACGCCGGGATTGATCTTGCTCGTCAGCTTGATACCTTCTGGGGCCGTTTTTCTGTCTGGTATACAGAGCGCAAGGACGGTCCGCTAGGTTTACTTTTCACCACCGGCATTTCTATTATCGCGTCCGTCATCACCGCGTTCATCACCGTAAAAGTTGTTGGCTAGAATCTTCCGACGTTCCGCAACAGCAAGCCTTTAATCGACATCACGCTTCATTGTTGCTGTGCCGCTTTACACGCGTCCCGCAGTCGCTGCATCAAGTGCGCCTCCGGTTTAACGCGGATAACGTGACCCGTAGAGAGAAAGAATGCTGCGCGCAGGGTGAGCAGCTTTATACGGCTAAGACCAAGAAAGTCCTTCGCCAAGTTGTCGGTTATTGGACCGTGCCGGGTATTCAAACTTACACGCCACACCGCTTCTTCACCATGCCTTAACTCAACTGGCAGCGGACTACTCATAGAATCATCGAAGCGTTGGATTGCGTTGAGGCGATTAAACCTGCCCCCAACCCAACCCACCTGAGTTACTCGAATCGGTCTATCCCCTCTGTTCACGATCTGGAAATTCAGATACTCCGGGTAGGCCAGCCCAGGTTCATGATCGGATGAGATAAGAAGCCTGATACCAGCGCTGGCACGCGCTGAAGGCCTAGCGGACTTCCCGGCTAAATACAGCGCAACTACAGCAGCGGCGATGGAACCAGCAGCGGCAAACCACCCAGCGAAGGAATTAATCAGATCCCATTCGACGTTGGAGAAACCTAGGAAGATCGGCTCGCACATCGTGCACTTAGATTGCACTTAGATGGGGGCGTCGCATCGAGAGGAACTACCTAACTTCTTGATTTTATTGGTCGGGGCGAGAGGATTTGAACCTCCGACCACCGCAACCCCATTGCGGTGCGCTACCAGGCTGCGCTACGCCCCGAATACGACGGAATGAAACAC
>JAVEWL010000180.1:0-8776 GCA_034004565.1 FCB group bacterium
GGTCGAGCGTGGCCCAGATGCCTTGGCGAAAGACCTCGGGGTTCCACGCGTGGTAGGCCTGCAGGCATTGTCCCAGCGGAAACCCGAGGGCGCCGCCGAGAAGGCCCCAGAAGCCCAGTCTGAGCGCGAGCCGGTCTTTGCGCCATAGGCCGGCATACGCCATCACGGCCGCCAGCGCGAACAGGAGGCCACCCCAGTATTCCTCGCGCGGCTTCAGTTTCTCGATGGGAACATCGGGCTGCCAATACCAGCTTGCGGAAAAGTAGATCGCCGGAAGCGCCTTCTCGGCGGGATTAAACGGCGAGTTGAGCAGGAGAAATCCGAGGTGATACGCGCCCAGCGCTACAAACATTAAGACGAACATTTCCCGCCAGCGATACCGCGTCCCGCCGAGGCCCATGCCCAGGAACGCCCCCGCGAACCCGATCCAGATGGCGCCTTTGACGGAGGTCCCCAACAGCCCCCAACGCAACGCGGCCCAATTTCCGATCAGATCAGGATTCTGCGTCAGGCCGAGCGTCTGGCCGTAGGTCATTGTTCCGCCGAAACCGATCGCCACCGTGCCCAATGCCACCGCCCGCGCCGCTGCCAGCGATCGCCACTGCGGGCAAAACAAGAGCACCAGCACGAGGCTGACCAGAAGTCCCGCGAGCATGGCGCCGGTCTCGTGGCCGTACTGGCCGCGAATGCCCCAACCCATGCCGCCCGCCAGCGCCGCAAACAGCACCGGCTGCCACACGGCCACGTGGGGCTGGGAGTTGTCGGAAACGTCTACCTTCATGTCTCCTCCTCTATGCAGTTTCATTGGACTTGCTACCTCCAAACTTGCCTGGGGGTGCTTTGAGGAATGCCAAAAGCCTCCCCCCCTACCCCCCCGCAGGCGGGGGGGAAAGATCCTCCGCGTGCGGGGATGTATTCTCCCCCCCGCCTGCGGGGGGGGTAGGGGGGGGAAGTTCTCGAATTGGGTCTATGGCGTGCGGTCCTTCGTTCAGTGCCCAGTCATATACTTATCGGCGAAGTTGAGGAACTGCCACCAATCGTATGCGGTGGTATCGTGCTCGCCGGTGCGCATGTGGTAGCCGACGATGCTCGCGATCGGGTGATTCGCGGGCGGGAACTCAGCGGCCGCGAGGCCTTCCAACCCAAACAACCGGTACACCGGGCTGGCATGTCTTGCAGCCAGAAACTCCCCGCGCGGGTCGGCCCACTCGTCGCCCTGGGCACTCGCGACGTACACGGGCCGCGGCGCCATGAGGGCGATGAGCTGGTGCTGGTCGACGGGGCATGCCGCGTCGTTGTCGTTGTACTGGGTGTAGTTGTTGCAGAACCAATGCGGGAACACGTGGTTGATGCGCGAAGTGGTCTCGCCGTAGTCGCGACGGCTGAGGGCCGCGCCGCCACAGCCCGACTCGTTCGAGATCACCAACGCGAACCGTTCGTCCTGCGCGCCCGCCCACAGCGAGGTCTTGCCCAGGCGCGAATGCCCCATGATGGCCACGCGCTTCGCATCCACATCGCCGTCGCTCTCGAAATAATCCATGGCGCGGCTGTAACCCCACGCCCAGGCACCGATCGCGCCCCATTCATCCGCCGCCGGCTTATCCTGGCCGTCCTTATAAAACAAGGGATGCACGCCGTTCTTGAACCCATCGTCGAAATCCGGATCAAGGTCGTTGTAGCAGATCGTCGCCAGGCCGTACCCCCGCTCCACTATCAACTCCAGCGGCCAGCGGCGGGTTTCGGCTCCGCGCGACTGTTCCGTGGCGCGGTTATCTACGATGAGACCGTCCTTGTCCTTCGCCAGCCAACAGTCGGCCAGGAAGACGGCGGGATCCTTGGAGACGGACTGATTGCCTTTGAAGTTCATCCCCAGGAACAGCGGTTGCGGTCCTTTACCTTTCGGCAGGTAGATCAGCATGTCCATGAAGGGGCGGTCGTTGGACTTCGTGAAGTAGACGCGTATCTGTTTGCGCACGGCCTTGCCGTTGAGAGCGTCGTCGGAGGTTTCGCGCAATTCGCAGTGCATATCTTCCGGCTTGCCGCCCGGCGTATGCCCGTAGACGTGCGTTCTGAAGAGTTCCAGGATCTCCGGCCGGCGCTTTTCGCGCCATTGCTCCGGCGTGGCCACCATCTCGCCGGATTGCATCATCAGCGGATCGGGCAACACGTAGGGCGCCACCCGTGCCTCGTCGTAATTGGTGGGAAACTCTTCCGCGCCCAGCAGCGCCGCGGCGATGATTGCGAGCGTCAACCCCATGACCGTCCTCCCAAATTGTTTGTGCACACGGTCGAATTATGGGGGTTTGGGCTGTTGTTCGCAAGGGATGTGGGATCTGGGGAAGGTTAGGAATGGGACTTAGAAGTCTTATAGGTCGCATGGGAGGGGCGTTGCGGCAAAAAAACAGAACACCCCCAAGCCCTGCCGCGGCAGGACCTGGGGGTGTCGTGCGTTTTTGGGTTAGCCGTTGCCACCTCCGCCACCGGAGGACCCGCCACCACCACTTGCGCCGCCTGACCCTGCGCCGCCGCTCGTTCCGCCGCCGCCGGAATTGGTCGAGGGCGCGGGCGCGGGAGTCGTGGGCGCGGGCACGGGATTGGTCTGGCCGGGAGCCGGGGCCGGAGCCGGCGTACCCGCAGGCCGGGTTCTATCGGTGACTTGGTCGGCGCCGGGCGCGGTCAGACCGGCGCTGCCGGGAACCGCCGCCACATCCGGGTCCGTACCGCCGGCACCGGGAACGCCGCTCGCGCCGGGCGCTTCCGCAGTGGGGTTAGTCGTCGTGGTGCCGTCATCCACGGGTACGTTTCTGGGGGCGACCTGGCTGATATCCCGATTGAGACCCGTGCCGGGTTCCACGCCTCCACCCACGACGCCGGGTACAAGTACGCCACCGCCGCCCGGAACGGCGACGACGTCGACGTTGCCAAAGCCGTCGTCCGTATAGGTCATGGGCACGCCGCCCGCGGGCGCGTTAAGCCCCTGCGCTTCCGCTCCCGCGCGAGCGCCGGCAGCGGTACCGGGAACGACCGCCACGGTCTGGTTCTGCCGCATCGGAGCCGCCTCGCCGGCCTGGGCTTCTTCGATAGCGATTTGCCGGGCTTCTTCGCTGGCCGTGGTCCCAACGCTCAGGTTGTTTCGTACGTCAACGGCGCCCGAAAGGATGGCGGCACGGCTGGCCATACTGCTGTCGCGCCAGTTCTCGACGCTTCCGTCCAGCGTCACCACACCTTTGTTCACGCGGATGGTCAAGGCGCTAAGATCAATGTAGGGGTTCCAGGCCAGTGCCTGCTGAATGGCCTGCAGGATTTCGGCGTCACTGGGGCGAAGCCCCTGGTTCGTCACCTGCCAGTTCTCGCTGACGCGGATCTTGCTGATGACCTTATCCACACCCGGCAGGGACGCGGCAAGCCGTTCGGCACGGTCCTTCTTGGCCTTGCTGTCGACGATGCCGTACAGCCGGAACCCGTCGTCCGACACCGTCGAGGACAACTGATACGATTGCAGTTCCGGATCTTCGTTTACCAAGTCGCGGAATTGCGCCACAAGCGGAGGAAGCGTTCCATCGTCCGGCATCTCGGCCGTCATGGCGCCGGTGTCGACGCGGTCCTCGGTCGAAACCGACGTATCTCCCGGGTTCATGACTGTGGCCGTCGTGGTTCCCGGAGCCGTGCCGGCGCCGTTCACGCCGCGCACTTCGAGCAGATTTTGCACACTCTGCACACCGGGGACGGCTGCGGCAATGGTCTCGGCCTCGCGCCTGGCCTCTTCGGAATTGACCACGCCGTCAAGCGTCACGACGCCGTTCGCCACCCGTATCTCGGGGTTGAAGCTGATGAGGGTATCGCTATAGGCAAGCGCATTGGACAGCGCCCCGCGAATCTCCTGGTCCGTGGGCATCTGCGATTCCGCCGGGCGGATCATCTCGCCGCGCGCGGCAACGTCCACCCGGAGCGCGTCCGCCGAAACCACGTTGACGCCCTCAACCCAGGCGTCGGTGATGGCGCGGTTGCGCTCGAACACGCTGCCGACGGTTCCGCTCAGCCGCACGGCGCCGTCCTGCACGCTCACGCGTACCGTACCGGGGTTAATCGCGTCGTCTTCCATGAAACGGCGTTGAACTTCCGCGAGGATCTGGTCGTCCGGCTGGTTCGTGGTGGTAAAGGAGATCCGGCTGTTGATGGCCTGCACACCCGGAATGCCCTTCACCAGTTCCGATACGTGCTGCTGGGTCTGCCAGCGATCCACAGTGCCGCTCAACGTTACCGTACCGTCCTGTACGCCGACACCGATGTTCATTGCGGCAATGGCCGGTTCGCGCGCCAGGGCGGCGGTGACATCGCCCAGGATGGCCTCGTCGCCACGGGCCGGTCCCGCGACCGCGAGCAGATTATCGACACGTTCGATGCCGCGCATGCTTTGGGCAAGCTCAATCGCCCGGTCGCGCACGAACAGGCTGGGTACCGAACCGCGCAACGTCGCCACGCCGCCGGCCACGGAAACATTGATGTTTTCCGCCGGAATGGCATTGTCCGAGGCCAGCAACGCGCGCAGCGCCGTTCCGGTCGCCACGTCGTTCACGCTGGGTTGTACGGCGGGCGTCGCGGTGGGCGGCGGTGCGTCCACCGCATCGGGCAGATTCAACCGGGATTCGCCCGGCGCGATTGGGGATGCGTCTTGGGCGGCGGCCAGTCCCGCGTAGCCGGCCACGGCCAGGCACGCCACCCACCCGCACCGGCGCACGGCCGGCACGAGCTTATGCATCATGAATAACATGGTTTTCTCCTTGTAAACCGGTAGCGCAGGAACTCCCGGTGAAAGGTCTGGAGGCAACCGTCCATCCGCCGGGGGGTGAAATCAAGGGTGGAAGGACGGGCATGAAAAGCACATCCAGAGGGGGAAACTGACTGTTGGACAGGTTCGGCGCCAAAGACGCCGCTCGTGGGAGTGATCAGGTTTCGGACGCCCTGTCACCGTATCGGGGTGCAAGCCTGAGCGGCTCACACCAGAGCATGTGGATTCAATCACAATCACGTCTATTGTAATTATACCCGCTGAAGATAGGGCGTCCAAATGGGAGATATTTACCCTTCTTCGCGAGACTTATCCTCATATCGTTGATATGGTTGGAGTTGAGGGAGCTGCGGCATCGAGATGCGCTGCTGGAGAGAGGTTAAGGGAACGCCCCCGTCTTCCGAAAATAGGGAAGAAGGGATCTGCCCGGAAAAGGGAGTGGCCGGCGCGTTCCTGGATGGCACAGGCGCGTAAATGCATTTTCAGCCGAAGCCTTTACCAAGGGGAGCGTACGGAAAACGATGTCCGTAGCAGAGAGTTCCGCCGGAGCGCTGCACAAGGCCCCTTTCTACCTTGAACTTCACCCCCTCGGCGGGTCAAAGAACGCCAAGTGGTGGATCTGCCTTGAAGACGACATTCTAACGCTCAAAAACAACTCCGATGCGTCGGTCCTGCAGCTTCATCGCAGTGAAGCGGCCCGCTACGTGCGCGTTCAGTTCGATGTCGTCCGCGGACGCATTCTGACCTTCTCGGCGGGCGAGGGGCTCAAGAAATACGCCTTCCGCATCGGCAAGGCGCCCCTGCTCACGCTGCTGACCTGGTTTCCCCACAAGTCCCCCGCCGAGCGCGTTAAAGAGATCCGCATCTCCAGCGCGAGCGTTTGCCTGTTCGGCGTGGTCCATCTGCTGCTTGCGCCGTACCTGGACTGGGAATGGGGGGCGCTGCTGTTGCTGGCGGGGGGATGGGGTCTGTTGCTCCCCGCGCGCGAATGCCACGCGGCCAACGGCATGGCGCTGGTGGCGGCGGGACTGTGGAGCCTGTTCCCTTGGAGCACACCGGGGCTTGATCCGCGCGTGATCCCCTGGGATGAACGCCTTATACCGCTGATCTCGGGCAGTCTATTGATCACGTGGGGCATCCAGCAGTTCGCCATGCTGAGCCCAAATCAGGCGTTGCGGGCCGCGCGCGCCATCCGCGATCGCAAAGCCGCGTGCACGCCCGGCGACTCGCGTATCGTGCGTCGCACGGGAATCGTCGCGCTCGTGGCCTCGGCCTTGCTCGGCGTTTATGCCTTGGTTGCAACGAGCGCGTGGGTACTTCGCGCCGCGCCCGTGCCTCCTAACCAACTCGACCCCCTCGTCACCGACGCGGTCGCCGCAGGCGGGATATCGATCGTGTCGGCATGTGCGGCCTTCATGCTGCTGTTCCGCCGCACGGCGGTATATCGCGAGGCCAAAGCAACCGGATTGCTGGTGCTGGTCGCCGGGGTGCTGGCGATGTGGGCGGCTATCTTCGCCGCAACGGAATTCGCAACCGCGGGCTACATGAGCTTCGAGGGGGTCATCGGAAAGCAGCTAGGCCGCTTCGCCCAGCCTTATGTCTGGGGGTCTCTTGTCCCCTTTGCTGTCCTCTACAGCCGATGGTTTACCCGAGCGGTCGATCGCGAACTGGAGGAATTCCGCGACTAACGAGGAAAGGGGCTGCAAAGACCTATGGTCTTTACAAGGTCACACCCCCAAACGGATTTGGATGTCTGAGGGTGCCACAAGTTCGACTTGAGCGCGCGGCTCTAAATCGAAAATCGAAACTCCTAATGTCCCGCGCGCTCCTGGCTTTTCACCTCTTCCTTCGGCTTCAGGTTGATTGAAGCCGAATTGATGCAATAGCGGAGGCCGGTGGGCTTAGGCCCGTCGTTGAATACGTGCCCGAGGTGCCCGCCGCAACGGCTGCACACCACCTCCGTGCGCCGCATTCCGTAGCTGTCGTCCGGGTGCTCCTCGATGGCCTTCTCATCGCCCGGCGCGTAGAAGCTCGGCCATCCGCAATGCGAATCGAATTTGGTCTCCGAGTCGAACAGCTTCTCCCCGCAGGCCGCGCATACGTATTCACCCGGGGTCTTGGTTTCCCAGTACTGACCCGAGTAGGCGCGCTCGGTGCCCTTCTCGCGCAGGACGTGGTACTGCTCGGGGGTCAACTCCTTGCGCCATTCCTCGTCCGTCTTAACCACTTTTTCGGAGGTTCCATGGACTTTCTCAGGGCTTGCATAGGGCGTGTCGGCCATGGCCGGTGCTCCTTTATTCTCGGTTGACGCGGCGTCCGCAGCGGTCTTGGCGGCGCAACCGGCGGCCACAAGTCCCGCCGCCAGCAGCGCAAATAATGCGATGTGCTTCACCACTTATCCCTCCAGGGAAAACGTTCCTGCATGGGATGAAACAATAGCGGGAGGGCCATCTATTCGCCCCAATTTTTCTATTCGGCCCGACTTGGGTACAATACCGGCCTTTCGCGTCCCCGGATGCGATGTCGAGGCATGGAGTGGAATACAAAAAGAGGAGTTGCCGCGAAATGGACGTGACCGTCGTTGGATCGATTGCGCTGGATACCGTCGAGACCCCGTGGGGGCGCAACGACGAAGGTCTGGGCGGCGCTGCCACTTACTTCGCGCTGGCCGCGGCCAACTACACGCCGGTCCGTCTCGTGGCCGTTGTGGGCGAGGACTTTCCCGAGCGGCACATCGACCTGTTCCGCAACAAGGGCATCGACCTCGAAGGCTTAGAGCGCGCCTCCGGGAAAACTTTCCGCTGGACCGGCCGCTACCACGAAGACATCAACTTTCGCGACACGCTCGACACCCAGTTAAACGTCTTCGAACATTTCCACCCAAAACTGCCCGAGGCCGCCCGGAAGGCGAAGTACCTTTTCCTCGGGAATATTCACCCCAGCCTGCAACTCGAGGTGCTGGACCAGTCCCAGGCGGAATTCGTCGCGCTTGACACCATGAACCTGTGGATCGACATCACCCCGAACGAATTGCGCGAGGTTCTCAAGCGCGTCGATGCCCTCATTATCAACGATTCCGAGGTTCAACTGCTGACCGGCGCGCGAAACATGGTTCTCGGCGCCGAGATGATCCGTGCGATGGGTCCGCGCATGGTGGTGATTAAGAAGGGCGAGCACGGCTGCGTGGCCTTCGGACCGGACGAGGTTTTCTGCGCGCCGGCATTTCCCCTGCGTGACGTGCTTGACCCGACCGGCGCGGGCGACACGTTTGCGGGCGGCTTCATCGGCTACATCGCCCAACAGGACGCCACCGACTTCAACACGCTGCGCCAGGCCGTCATCCACGGCAGCGTCGTGGCGTCGTACACCTGCGAAGCCTTCGGTCCGGACCGCCTGGCCCAAATCGGCCCGAACGACATCGCGAAGCGTTATGCGGCCTTCCAGAACCTGGCGGCGTTCTAAAGTCCGCGTCCGCGTGCCGCCAGGAAACTGAAAAGCGCAGCCATGGCGACGAATGCGGTGACTATGGCGAACAACTTCAAGGCACCGCGAAGTGCGCTTGCAGGCGGGCGCGCCAAATCCGTTTGCGGAAACCGCTCCGGATGCACTTCCCGCAAGATGGCCATCGCGTGCTCGACATCATCGCCGGGGACTTGCAGCAGAGCCTTGGCGTAAGCGTTGAACGGCGCCGGTCGCATGCAGGTGATGTACTCGTCTTGCAGGAAGACCGGTATGTCCTCCGCTTCGAGGCGCGAGCGAAGAAGATGGGCATCGTTAAGGTCAACGAATTCCGCTATGGTGACCATTTCCTTGCTCATGAGCCCTCCCTGTTTGGCCAGTCCCGACAAGCCGCTGTCAGTATATCCGCTTTCGGCACGTAGACGCGACCGGAGGGATGCCCCTTTGCCCTTGTAAGATCCTCTCCTTGATGAGCGAGAGGTAGGAAGACGCCCGGCACAGAGGCCGGGCGCTACCGCATCTTGTCAT
>JAVEWL010000181.1:0-8778 GCA_034004565.1 FCB group bacterium
GGCACAAGCCACGCTGTTGACGTACGCGGTGGTGCCGGTGGCGGCCTGGCTGTCGCTGCGGCATCCGGCGTGGCTCACGGGTGTAGCCGTGGTGGCGGGCGGCGTGGCGGGCATTGCAAGCCCGGGCGCGCGCGTGGACCTGTACGACGTAATTCCGCGGGAGCGCCTGCACGCGCTCTATTTGCCGCTGTACGTGTTGTCGCTGCTTCAGACGGCCGGCTACGCGGTGGGCGCGGTCCTGTTCCGTTTCGGCCCGGCGCTGCCTTTCTACACGGCCTCCGTGCTGGTGCTCGCCTCGTTCGCCACGTACATGCGGAGTCCCGCGCGGCGCATCGTGTGCGAAGGCGAGGAAAACCTGACCCTGGGCAAGACCCTTTTTCTCCTGCGGACCTATACGAGTCCGGAGTTAATGACACTGGCGGCCCTGGCGACGTTGCTGGCCATGGGCAACGCGCTCTTTTACATCTCGGGCGTGTTCCGTCTGCTCACCAGTTCGGAAAGCGGGGTCACCGTCGGTCTCGCGGTGGCGGGCATTCTTGTGCTTACCATTGCGGCGCAACTCCTGGTGCGCCGCGTTCGAGGATTTCCCATTGCATACGGCGTGGCGCCGCTGCCGGTGCTGGCGCTGATAGCCATGTTCGGTTTCGAGCGGCCGGGCGTGCTCGTGGCGACGTGGGTGGCCTTTGCGCTGTTCACGTTTAATGCGCGTATCGGGGTATTCTCGAAGCTGTATTCGTTCGTGCGGGTGGACAGCGCGCTGCAAATGGCCATGACGCAATTATTGAGCACCGCCGGAATCGTTGCCTCTGCTATACTGTTGCAGGCCATGCACTCTCGCCATGGACTAGCGTTCTCTTTCGGAGCCTATGCGGTCTTGTGGCTGGTGTTTGCGCTGGCGGTGTGGCTGAACGGCATGAAGGGACTGTTGACGGAAGGACCGGCGCCGCCCGCAATACCGGCGGCACAGGCCTCCGAAGCGGTTCAAAACTGAATGGCCCGAACTCGTGAGGCGCTCCACATGACACTTGAAAGCCAGGAAGGCGTCTGCGAACGCGACGTGGCGCCCGTGTCCATCCGGGAACGGCTGTTGGGGCTGAGGAAGCAACTGGAATCGGACCCGACAATTCTGCTGCTGATCTACGGCGTGTCCTACATTGCCGTCGACAGTTCCGCGATTGTGTATTTCCTGGGCGCGTATGCGCTGGCGGTGCTGCTGTTTCCGAAGCCCGCCGCAACGGAGGAGCGGTCCCGGCCGGCGCCCGCGCTGCTCCTCGGAGCCGTCCTGCTCATCGTGCCGCCGCTGCTCGTCCCGCTGGTGCGGACATCGCTGCCGTCCATATTGGCCGATCCGGTATTCGGCTATTGGGACAGGGGCGGCCAGACCAGCCGCGAGGCCATCATTCCGCCGCTGAGTTTTCTTGTGTTCATGCTGGCGGTGCCTATCGGGGCGATGGCTTCCGGCCGATTGAAGGCGCTGACGGCCTTGTTGACGCATCTCACCCGGCGGCACCTCCTGTTCGTGCTGCTGTTTGCCGTGCCCATTGGAGTGCGTTCGGGATTTCGCGCGTTTCAAGGGTCCAACCCGATCGAGGGCATGGCCGTAAGCCAGGCGCTCGTGCTGCTGACGTACCAGATCGCGTTCGTGGCTTTTCTGGAGGAGCTGTACTTTCGCGGGCTGCTGTTCACTTATCTTCAGAAGATCGCTTCGCCGTTCGTGGCGGCGGCGGTGTCGTCCGCGGCGTTTGTGGGTCTGCACATGAAGGAATGGCAGGCGGCGCTGAGCCACCCGTCGTTTACGACCGTGGGCGCACTGGTCGCGCTGTTTCTGTTCGGCATGGTGCTTTGCCTGGTGGTCAAGAGGACGAGGTCGCTATACCCGGCCATACTCATGCACTGGACGCTCAACACCGGCCCGTTGTGGGGCTCAATCGTGGCGCTAACCCTGTGAGGCGGAGCCCATGTCGCTCGAACTGAACTGCGGACCCTTGGAGTTGCCCGAGCCTGCGCCGGCGGGCGCTTTGGCAGCCGCTCGCCATGTGCTCAAGCGGCAGTGGCTCTATTGGTACCTGGGGTGCGCGGTGGTGCTCATGATTCTCGCGGGCGGCACGTCCACGGGTTCGGCGACCGCGCTGGCCAATGCCGAACCGCCGATTCTCATGGGCTTTGCGGTGATCCTCGTGCTGGGCACCTTGCTGGGGATTTCGGCGTCGGGCTGGAGCGGCAAGACCGATGCGGGCGCGGACGGCAAGGCTTATCCCCGCCGCGCGCTGCAAGGCTGTGCGGGCATTGTCTTGACGGGGCTTGGGCTGGTCCTGCTGATCGATTTGGGCACCCTGGCCTTGTCGCCCTACCTTCGGCAGGCGTCCCCGGCGATCTTCCTTCAATACGTAACAATGTCGATTTCGATCCTTCTGCTTCAAGTAGGAATGGGGTTCTGTTTCGGGTCGGTATTGCCGGGAATCCTGGCGCTTCCGATTTCGCTGGTGCTGCTGGTGGGGGCGTATTTCGAGCCGGGTCGCCGTCTGGCGGCGGCCTTGCCCGATGCCTTGCACGTAGATCGCCTGGCAATCGCCGTGCTCGATCTTGTCGCCCCACAGAGTGGAATGCTTTACGGCGGCTCGCTGGGAACGGCGCTGCGCTATCACCTGCCGTACGCCGAAGTGCTGCGCTGTTTCTATTATCAAGCGGCGTACGGTGCCGTATACTTGATGTGCGGCCTGTGTTTGCACCGGCTGCTGCGTTCGTCTTTCCCGAAGCGGGAGTTGTAACGGCGATGGATACGCAGACACTCGAGGCGCCTCCCGGCACGGCCGGGGTAAAGACCCTGCCCCACGAGCCGCTGTGCGTACTGGAAACCACCGCGGCCTGCCGCTTGCTGGGCATTTACCTGGCGATGCTCTATATGGTCGCGGGCGTGTTAAGCCTGGGCGTGCACGAGTGGGGGCACATACTGGGCAACGCCCTGGTGGGCGTTACCGTTCACGGGTTCTACCTCTCTCCGGCCTTCGGCAGGACGTTCTCCCTGTATCCGAACGCGCCGTCCGTGGCGATGGGATTTGAAACGATGGCGGGCATCGCGCTCACGCAGGTGACGGGTTACGTGCTGTACGCGGTGCTGCGGCGCACCAAACGGACCCGCTGGTTCTTCGCGGAGACGTTCGTTTGCGTGTTCACGATCGCCTTGCTGGTTGGCGACAGCATCTACATGCTATTGGGGCTGGCGCTTCGGTTTGGCGATCCGCACGAGGCTCTGCGCAACTTCGGCATTCCGTCTGGCGTGCTGTGGGTGGTGGCATTCGCGCAGATTTACGTGGCTAAATACCTGAGCGAGCGCGTGGCCATCCGGTGGTTTCGCGCCTATTTCGTCATGCGCCCTCCGCGCGGCGGATCGGTAGTTGTTACGTGGTGTTTCCTGGGGATGATCGGGCTCAGTCTCATATACGCGGCCTACGCGGCCTGCTTCGGGTAAGGATACGCACGTGCGGAACGGGGAAGTCATAACGGCAACACGCGAGAAGATTCCGGCCTTTCTCTGGAGACAACTCGTCAAGGGGCTGCTGTTCCTGCTGGCGTTCTACCTGTTATTGCATTGGGTCTTCGGACCGCCGGGCGCCAAGAAGGGCATCTTCTGGGGCGGAGTAACGTCCGAACAGGAGTATTGGCGTCTGCTCGAGGAACACCACGACAAAGAGTAAAGCCACCTTCGATTGATCCGGTGGTTGTCACGCACTTCTAAACGCACCTTCCATGCATAAAGGGTGAACCATGTTTAACGTAGCTCTCGCCACGCTCAATGCGAATACGGGGCACATGCCGCTGGCCCTGCTTTACCTGCGCTCGATGCTCGCGGCGGACGCCGAATTGAGCGAGCTCGTGAACGTCGCCGTATACGATTTGCCGCCGGTGAGTTTTCTCTCGAACGATTCCGAAGCGAGAGAAGCCAAGGCGCTCGACTACGAGCGCATTGCGGATCGGCTTTTGGAACGCCGGCCGCGCATCCTGGGGCTGTCGTGCTTTGTATGGAACATGCGGCACCTCGCGCAGGTCGCGCGCGTGGCGAAACGGCGCGACCCGAGCCTGCTGGTGGTCTGCGGCGGGCCGGAGGTGACGGCCAACGCGCGGGAAGTCCTCGAGACCTTGCCGCAAATCGACATCGTCGTGTCGGGCGAAGGGGAAGTCACGTTCCGGGAACTGGTGCGGCGGTACGCGCTGTCCGAAGGCCCCGCCACGCCGCGTGGAATCCGCGGGCTGGCCTGGCGCGACGGCACGGGGATCGTCGAGGAAACGGGCCGGGAACCGATCGAGGAGCTCGATAGCATTCCGTCGCCGTTTGACGGGCTTACGGGCGACGAGGGGTATAACGAAGTGGCGCTCGAGACCATGCGGGGCTGCCCGTTCAAATGCGGCTATTGCTTCTATCCGAAGGGCGCGTCCGGCGTGCGTTTTTTCAGCCTTGAACGGGTGAAGCGCGATCTACTGGCGCTCCTGAAGACCGGGGTGAACCTGGTTTATCTCATGGACCCGACGTTCAACGTGGACACCAAACGCGCCAAGGAAATCCTGCGCTTTCTGGCCGAGCACAACACCCGGCCGGTGTGCGTACACACGGAACTGCGCGCGGAATACGTGGACGACGAGATGGCGGCGCTGCTGAGCGCGGCAAACGTGTGTAAGTTGGAGATCGGCCTCCAGACCACGAATGTCGAGGTGCTGGATACGATGGAGCGGTGGCACGACCTCGAGCGGTTCCAAACGGGGATTCGGCGTTTGCAGACGCATGAGAACCTGCTGATCAATGTCTCGATTATTCTGGGCCTTCCGCGCGACACGGTCGACGGCTTCTTCAGCACGCTCGAGTCGATGCTCGATCTTCGGCCCGGCATTTTGAGCATCTTCCGCCTGCGTTTGCTCCACGGCACGCCGCTGCGTATCAATGCGGAATCGCTTGGCCTGCGTTACGACCCGCAATCGCCCTTCATGGTGCAACACACGGACCGCATGTCCGCCGAGGACATCTCTTATCTGTGCGCGGTGTGCAACCACATCCACCTGTTTCGCAGTGAGGTCGCCTGGGCGTTCCTGCGGCATCTGAAGCTGGACCTGCCCGAATCGTGCCGGTTGTGGTTCGAGTGGTGCGGCCTGGATGCCCGGCAACTGCTCGATATGGACACCAATGCCGGCGAAACGCACGAGGAGTTTTTGGCCTTCCTGACGGAACTGGCGAACCGGCGAGGGCAGCCGTTCCTCTTCGAAAGTTTCTTCAAGGACGAGATGAAGAAGTCTTTCATGGCCCGCGGCAACGACCACAACAGCTTTGTCGCCATACAGGGGCTCAGAGAAGACCACATCGCCGCCCTCCGCGCCAAAGAACTTGCGCAGCGCCAGCCGGCCGGTCAGCCCGCAATGTAACCCCGAATTCCCATTCGGGGTCTTTCGGTCCAAGGATAGCGCTACGAAGAAGAAGCAAAAGATCCCGAATGGGAATTCGGGGTTACATTTTCGCGCGCGATTCTTTTCTTTCCGGCGGGCTTGGTGGTACCTTTAGCGCAAGTATGTTAGCCATCCAGCTAGAGGGGAAGCGCGGACCATCATGACGACGAATGCCGCTGACGAGCGCGTTTTTCGCGCGGGACAAGACGACGAACTCTGGGAAACGCTCGGGCGCATCGTGACGGAGACGCCCGTTACCGATCTCCACACGCACCTGTACGCGCCGGCGTTTGGCGGGTTGCTGTTGTGGGGTGTCGACGAGCTTCTTACTTATCACTACCTCATCGCCGAGGTGCTGCGGGCGACGGCCATGCCCGCCGAGCAGTATTACTCGATGCCGAAGCGGGAACAGGCGGACCTTATCTGGAAAACGCTCTTTATCGAGCGTTCGCCCATCGGCGAAGGCTGCCGCGGCGTGGTGACCGCGCTGAAGGGACTCGGCCTCGATGTGGGTTCGCGCAAGCTGGACGACTATCGCGCGTGGTTCGCCGCGCAGGAGCCGGAATCGCATATCGACGCCGTGTACCGGGCCGCGGGCATTCATTGCGCGGTCATGACGAACGATCCTTTCGACGACGTGGAACGGCCGGTCTGGCTGAACGGATTTGCCGGCGACCCGCGGTTCCGCGCGGCGTTGCGGATCGATCCGTTGCTGAACGATTGGCCCAACGCCTGCCGCCGTCTCAAGGATTGGGGCTATGACGTCGAGCCAAGCCTTGGCGACCTGGCGCTGGCCGAGGTGCGGCGTTTCCTCGAGGACTGGTTGAAGCGGACGGACTCGCTGTACATGGCCGTGTCGCTGCCGCCCGATTTCGCGTTCCCGGAAGTGTCGGCGCGGGCGACCCTCATTGAAGAATGCATTCTGCCGGTGGCGCGCGAGCGGGCGTGTCCGTTTGCGATGATGATCGGCGTGAAGCGCGGCGTAAACCCGGCGTTGCGGCTGGCGGGCGACGGCGTGGCCCGGGCCGACCTGACGGCGGTGCAGAATCTCTGCGCGAATCATCTCGACAACAAGTTCATGATCACCCTGCTGTCGCGCGAGAACCAGCACGAACTCACGGTAATGGCGCGGAAATTCTCGAACCTGTTCCTGTTCGGCTGCTGGTGGTTCCTGAACAACCCGAGCCTCATCGAGGACATGACGCGCATGCGGATCGAGTTGCTCGGGCTCAGCGTGGCGCCGCAGCATTCGGACGCGCGCGTGTTGGAGCAGGTGATCTACAAGTGGGACCATTCGCGGCGCGTCATCGGCAAGGTGCTCGAGGACAAGTACGGCGATCTGCTCGATGCGGGCTGGACAGTGACGGAAGGCGAGCTGCGCCGCGACGTGGGGCGTCTGCTGGCGGGGAACTTCTGGGAATTCGTGGGGCGGTAGCCCCTGGGGGACTGCATTGGACAAGACTCATCCGGATTATGTGTTCAGCACCGGCATCGCCATGCGTCACACCGACGCGGCGGGGATTGTGTTTTTTCCGCGCTACTACGAAATGATGCACGACGCGTTCGAGGCGTTCCTTGGATCGCGGGGGTTGAGTCCCGCGCAAATTCTGAAGGAATCGACGTATTTCCTGCCCGTGGTTCGCTGCGAATGCGAATACCGTTCGCCGTTGTTCTGGGGCGACCCGGTGGATATCCAGATCACGGTGCGGGAGATTAGGCGACGGTCGTTCACGCTGGGGTATCGCTTTGTGCATGGGCACAAAGTCTATGCCGCCGGCGCGACTACGCACGTGACGGCGGACAAGGCGAGTAAGAAGTCGATTGCCTTGCCGGAAGAGTTGTTGAAAGCGCTGAAGGGCTGAGGCGAATCAACCGTATACGTCTGTGGCACCCCCAGGCCGGCTTTATGGCTTGGGGGTGTTTTTTTCAGAAGATCACCACAAAGGCACAAAGACACAAAGAACTGCAAGAACCTTTTTGACAAGATTTACAAGATTGGGAAGATGAAAAGTCTCTCAGGGATCCGATGATTCCCAGAGGTCTTATGGGTCTTACGGGAGTCATGGGAAGTATGGGAGGGATGGGGCGCTCCTCATCTTCCCAATCTTGTAAATCTTGTCAAGAAGTTCTTGCAGTTCTTTGTGTCTTTGTGCCTTTGTGGTGATCTTCTGGAGAAAAGCAGGGGGTGAGGGGGGCTACATTCTTCGTCTGGCTTCGGCGATGAAGGCGTGGCGTTGGAGCTTGAGGCCGGGGGCGTCGAGGTCGCTGGGCCAGGGGTGGAAGGCGACGGGGATCTTGTAGCCCGGCAGGCGGCGGCGCAGGGCCTCGCGCAGGTATTTGGCATCCGGGTCGGGTTTTACGAACGCGACGGGGCGGTGGCCGAATTCGGCGTCTTCGACGGGCACAACGACGGCGGCTTCGACGCCTGCCAGCGCGCACAGTTCCCGCTCGATCTCCTCGGGCTGGATGTTTTCTCCGCCGGAGATGAAGAGATTGTCTTTGCGGCCCAGGACGGTCAGCCGGCCTTCGGCGTCGAGTTGGCCAAGATCACCGGTGGGAAACCAGCCGTCGGGGGTTGAAGGCCGCGCGACGGCGTTGCCTTCCTTGTACCCAAGAAACAGCGTGGGACCGCTCACTTCGATCTCGCCTTCGGATGAAATGCGTACGCTCTCCAGATAGAGCGGCGTTGCGCGGCGCAGGGACTCCTCGTCGCGGTCGGTGGAGGTTGTTGTGGCTACTTGGGAGGCGGTTTCGGTGAGGCCGTAGGACGTGTGGATCGGCAGGCCGTAGTCAAGCGCTTCGCGAATCAGTTGCGGCGGCATCGCGCTTCCGCCCAGGAGGATGGCCTTCAGTGTTATGAGCGCGCGCACGCCGGCGGGCGTTTCCATCATGCGATAGAGTTGCGTCGTTACGAGGGACACGTGTGTGGGGCGATATGATTCGATGCTTTCGGCCAGCGTCTCGCCTTCGCCGGGCACGGCAACGGTCGCCTGGGCCGCCAGGCAGCGAAACAGCACGCCCAGTCCGGATACGTGGTACAGCGGCAGGGTGAGCAGCCACACGTCGCCCGGCGCCAAGGGGATGTTGCGGTTGGACGCTTCGGCGTTCGCGCGGAGGTTCCCGTAGGAGAGCACGGCGATCTTGGGCGTGCCCGTGCTGCCCGAGGTTTGCAGGAATACCGCGGGCGCGTCGGGATCGACTTTGCCTTCGTAAATGCCACCTCCAAACTCGTTTGGGGGTGCTTCGGGGCAATTCCAAATGCTACCCCCCCTACCCCCCCGCAGGCGGGGGGGAAAGAATCCGTCTCGCAGGCGGGGGGGAAAGAACTCGTGTGCCGCCTGCGAGATG
>JAVEWL010000182.1:0-8748 GCA_034004565.1 FCB group bacterium
ACGGCCAGCCCCGTCAGCAGCGCACCCAGGGCGAACCGTTCGCGCTTGCCGGGCAGGACCGTAGCCAGGAACCACAACAGAACGACCGCCAGCCACAGCATGAAGGCCGTGGTGTATACGCGCAGTTCGGTGAAACCGTATTCCTCCTGGTAGAGGTGCATGCGGTACAACGCCGAGGCGAGCACGACGTAGACGAGGGCAACCATCGCCGCCATCATCGCGCGAAGCACCCGCCGGCCGCCCTGCCCAATGCCCTCGGCCAACCAGTCCACCGTCAGCAGGAACAGCAGCGCCAGCAACGCGACCGTGACGAGCTGGAAGAAGCCCTGACGCGCGTAGCTCGAGAAGGTAAGGCCGGTCTGGGCCTGGATAAGGTCCTCGCCGCCGAACATGTAGCGGCTCTGCACCACCACGAACGACAGAAAGAGCAGATCGAGCGAGAGCAGGGGAATGCCCAGCGTCACTCCGCTGAGTTTCACCTCTTCAATCGCGTTTCCCTCCGGCCACTTTTGCCCCGTTCTGAAGACGAGCAGGCGAAGGTAGCCCGCCACAAGCCAGGTGCAAAGGGCGGTGACGAACAAATGGCTGAACAGCGTGTCCCAGCGCAGGTCGAAGAGATTGCTCACCGTCACTTTGAAGGCCGCATCGGCGGATACAAACAGCGCGCCGAACACGGCTACCAGCGGGATCGTCATCAAGATGCCCGCCAGCACCGCCGTGCCGTGCTCGATCCAGAACCGGCCATCTTTCCCGCTCGACGAGGCCAGAATGGCCTCCCTCAGAGGAACGTCCTTGCGTACCAGCTTCGGCAAGCCCACCAACAGGTTTTCAATGGTGTCGCCCGCCGCCTGTGCCCAGTGCGTCAGCGTGACCTCCCGGAGCCTGCGTACCGCGTCGGGCAGCACACAGGCCAGGAACACGCTGCCCAATGCGAGTATGTTCAGCATCCGCAGCGTTGGCGAATCGCGCCACGCAAAGCACGCCCCAAACACCGCGGCCAACACAAGGAGGACCTTTCGGTCCGAAGGCAGCGCCGTTCCCAGTCCGGCCGGCATCTTCAGCGTGACCAAGGCAAACACGAATACCCAGACGGTGGCGTTGATACCCCAGGGAAGCGCCCGCAGCAGACCGTCCCCAAGCAGACCCAGCGCAAAAGCAACGCCTAACGTCGTAATGACCGACTTCGCCTTATCGTCCATGTGCCTTGATTCCCCTGTTAAACCCACTACCGCCGCTGCTGCGCATTGTCGCCAAGTGATTTATACCACAAAGTGAATCCCTTGTAAAGGTCCCAAAGTTCCATCGCCCGCTCCGGCCCCCGCTCGCCAATCGGGGGAAAGGGTTTCACAAGGGTGGCATGGCCGATGGGGGTTAGTTTTGAGTGGAGTTCCTGCGTCCCAGCCGTCTCAGACGTTCTTGGGCAGAACGAGGTTTACCTCGAAACCTTCGCCAGGCTGGGTGCTAATCTTGACTTGGCCGCCGTGGGCCTCAACCGTGCGCCGCACCACGCTCAAACCCAGCCCCGTGCCCTTAGGCTTCGTGGTGAAGAAAGGCTCCAGGAGGCTCGGCACGGTCTGTGGATCGACCCCCGGCCCGTTGTCTCGCACGGAGATTCGCACCGCCGGGCGCCCTTGGAAATCCATCTCGGAGCACCGAATCCGTAGTTCGACGGGATCTGAACAAGCGCCCAAGGCGTTCTCGAAAATGTTGCGAAACACCTGCTTGATGCGATAAGGGTCGACCTGGCCGATGAGCTCGCCCTGCCCCAGGGGTTCAATCAGGGTCGCTTCACGTCCGGCGCGGACCACGTTCAAGTCCTCCCAGGCCTCTCGCCACAGCGCACCCAGGGCGGTGACGGTGCGTTCCAGGCGCACCGGCGACGCGTAATCGCGCACCTCGTCGTGGGCCCGCTGGAGTTCCTGAAGCGCCTTCATCGCGGCCTCGGTATACCGTTGCTGCTTTTCGGGGTCCTGCACTCGCCCGAGCATGTGCAGCGCCGACTGGCAGATCTGCAGGGCGTTTCGGCACTCGTGCGACACGACCGCCATGGTCTGACCAACGGCCGCAAGGCGTTCGGCCTGGCGCAGGGCCTCGTGCGATTGTTCGAGTTCCGCCGTCCGTTCCTGTACCCGCGCCTCCAGTTGCTCGTTCAGCGCGCGGACTTCCTCTTCCATCCGCTTTCGTTCGGTGATATCCGGACTGGTGCCCACGAAGCCCAAAAACTCGCCGGAGGGTGAGATTCGCGGCCGGCCAAAGGACTCAATCCAGCGCCACTCGCCGTCCGCGCGCCGCACGCGAACCTCTGCGTGAAAGGGACGGCGCTCGTGCACGCAGGATTGAAATTCATTCGCGTAGGCGTGTACGTCGTCCGGATGCACCAGGACTTGCCACTGCCCGCCCCGCATGTCTTCGCGCTTCACGCCGAAAAACTCGCAGTAGGTCGAGTTGACGAATTCCATTTGCCCATGGGCATCGTGGACCCACACGATGAACGGAAGCCCGTCGGCCATGGTCCGGAACCGTTCCTCGCTTTCGCGCAGCGCTTGTTCGGCGCGTTTGCGCTCCGTGATCTCCTGCACCAGAACGCCCACGCCAAGGCTGCGGCCGTCCTCGCCCGTCACCGGATACCAGTTCTCCAGCCAATGCCGGGCGGGTTCGGATTCCTCGCCCGAAGGCGCGGTGGCCGGTTGGTCCAGCACGGTCTGCCCCGAGAGGGCTTTACGGAACAGCGGCTCCACGTGTGGCGCGAGACCGGGCAGGATTTCCGTCAGGCGCCGGCCAAGCTGCTCCTCGGCCGGCAAACCGTTCATGTCGGCCAGGGGGGTGTTCATCAGGCGCACGCGCATGTCGGGGTCGAGAAAGGTGAAGCCCACCGGCGCGTTCTCGATTAGCGTGCGCAAGAGCGAAAGCGCCTCGTCCTTTTCCGCCAGCGCCGCCCGCAGCGCCGCCTCCGCATTACGGTGCGCCGAGAAATCCCGAAACACGAGCACGACACCAAGAATGTCCCCACCCGCCTCCCGGATGGGCGCGCCGCTGTCGTCGATGGGGCGCTCCGTGGCGTCCTTGGCAATGAGGACGGTGTGATTGGCGAGCCCCACCACGACGCCCAGGCGCAACACCCTCGTCACGGGACTCTCGACTTTCTCCCGAGTATCTTCGTTTACGATACGGAAGACCTCATCAATGGGATGCCCGCAGGCCTCTTCCGAGGTCCAGCCCGTGAGGCGCGAGGCTTCGGCATTGAGAAACGCAACATGACCCTTATCGTCGGTCACGATGACGCCGTCGCCGATGCTAGAAAGCGTCGTGGCCAGGGTTTGCCGTTGGCGCTCGGTATGGTCCATCTCCCGCCGGATCGTCCGGAACGCCCACAGCAGGAACCCCAACTGTACCGTGCCCATGAGGGCAAACAGCGCGTTGCGGACGAGGTGATGCAGGTCCCGTTGCCCGCTCAGCACGACCAGATCTTTACCCTTCTGGATTTGCACCTCGCGGACGGCCGTCCGAAGCTCGTTCATGACGGCCTTCCCGTTACCTTCGCTGATGTATGCGACCGCTCCCTCGAGGCCTCGTGTTCTACGCGCTTCGACGCCCAGATCCAGCGCCTCGAAACGCTCCCGAACGAGCCGCTCAATTTCCGCCGCTGCCCCCGAGTCGATCACTTTTTCCCGCGACCACGCGAGGAGCCGCTCCAGGTCGCCGTCAATCAGCGAGACGGCGTCCTCATACGGATCAAGATAACGTTCCTCGCCCGTGATAAGGAAGCCACGCTGTCCCGTCTCCGCGTCCTTCACGGTCGACAGGAGACCGGTGACGCCTTCAATTACTTCATAACACGTTAGCACGCGCGCATTGGCCGCCGTCACACCCAGGCTCGCCCCGTAAACGATGAACGTGGCGAGCAGGGTAAAGAGCGCGACCACGCCAAAGACCGGAAGCAGGTCTTTCATTCGCCGATGCATCAGCGGCACCCCCTTTGCTTGCCATAGTGCGCCTGTTCACCAAGAATGCGCCACGTTCCCTTGGTGTTGGCAGTGCCTTATTAGAAGTGAGAAGATAAGAGTGTCCGCCAACGTCGCGAGCCTCCCTTGAGGGGCTTGCGCCACTGCTCTGGGAGCACTTCCACAGAATGGCAGGCCGTTCAAAAACACCACGCCTGACTCGACCGAAAACTTAGCATTGAGCCCAAGCGCAAAACAAGTATTCGGACAAGACCACAGCGCTCCGATTGAAGGTCAAGTAGGGGACGCTCCCTTTAAGTCCTGCCTTATCTCGAAGTCGCAATAAAGCGGCAGGTGGTCCGAGTAGGGGATGTGGGGGACTTGGAAATGGGTGATCTCGATTTGCCGGCTGTGGAGAATAAAATCGAGTTGCCTGCGCGGGTTTCGGCTGGAATGCGACGCGTAGCCCGCACAATTGCCGTTCCGCAAGCCCGTGGCCTCTAGAAACGGCTGCAGTTCCCGCACGCCCCGAAACAGGTTGAAGTCGCCCGCCACGATCAATGGCTTGCTGATCTCCCGCAACCACGACCGCAGTTCCATGAGCTGATACTGCCTGTGCCGGTACTTGAGCGAGAGGTGGACGAGCACCACCACAACATCTTCCAGCTCCATTTCCAGGACGAGCCGCTTGACCCCCACGCTGAAGTAGTGGCAGCGCTCCGATTGGATCTCGCGATTGGTCATCAACGCATTACCCTGCTCCCTGAGCAGAGGCAAGCTGTGCGCGAGCGAGTCACAGCCGTATTTGCAGCGGTACACGTGATAGTGCCCCAGTCCCTGCGCGATCTCCTCCGCCTGGCTGCGTCGACCCGTGCGGAAGGACCCGCCGTCCACCTCGAGCAACCCGATGATGTCGGCGTGCACCGATCGCACAAACCTCGCAATCAGCGCCAGATTGTCCGATGTGCGCCTGAAGTACCCGCTGTACGGTACCGGGAAGTGGAAGTTCAGTTCGGCGCCCGCCGCGTAGCGGATGTTGTACAACAAGAATCTCACGGTATTGTCCATTTCCGTTCGGCCACCGGCCTTCGCTGTGCTTGAATGCGGCAGGACGGTGTTTGTACGCGAACTCGAGTCGACCGGTAGTGCGAAAGATACGGTCTGTGTTGAGAGTGGGTCGGCAGTCGTCACGGCCATATCCTACCCAAGGGCAATTACACGACGCAATGCGTACTCGTCTGCTTCACCTGAGATTCTTGATGCGCGTCCTACCCCCTCTCGAGGGTTCTCTGGCATAATAGGCTCAGAAGACAAGTCGGCCGAATCTCCAGACTAAGGCCCCGCGCCGGCACGGCTTGCGTTTCCCGGATGCAACCGCGGAGATACACTTGAGCAATTACACACCCGCTCCACCCGACCACCACGCTGTTCTCGAAGGTGTGGAGCACTTTCGAAAACTGAATCCCGAAGAACTGCCGGACTACGCCGACATCCACGCGTGGTCGTCTTCCTGGCTGCAGAGTCCGGATTCCGACCCGCGATTCATGGAGGCCGATACCGTCGCCCTGGCGAATGCCGTAACCAAGGCTCTCGAACGAACCCAACCGAAAGCGCCTGCGGCCGACTGGCGGCACCGAAAGTCGCGAGACGGAGGCGCACCCCCCTCCGATCGGCCCACCGTAGCCGGTCCCTGACATGCCGGCAGTAAGAGCTACAGAAAACAAGGGGGCACGGACAACGTTCGTGAACTCTTTTGCCGCCCACCTGGGTAAGTCTTCTTACTGGCCCCATCCTGGCAAGAATTCGCCCTCTCTTCCCATTCACTCAGGCGCATGTAGGAATGGGAGCGAGGCTATTGCGTCACAATAGATGTCTTGGCCGGGACTTGGGCGAGGTGGTTGCCGTCTTGCCGGTGTTGATGATCTCGAGCGCGGAGTGGAGGATGACGGCGACATACTCTGGACTGTTTGCCGGAGACAACCCGGTCTTGTATGGTGTTACGGAAATGGGGGTAACCTGACATGCTCTCACGGTATTCAGTCAACCGCAAGCAACGCCGATCTCATTGCGCCTCCTATCTTGATCCCTTTCTTCATCGGCAGCTCCTGCGCCTGCTCGCCGTGTGCTCACTGGTGATCGTTTCGTCGGCCTGTCCGGCGCGCGACGCCCATCAGGCGCCTTTCGACGACCACCGCGAATACGCCGGCGCCTTGCCCGTCTTTCCCGGCGCGGAAGGCTACGGCGCGATCACGCCCGCCGGTCGTGGGGGAAATATAGTCCGAGTCACAACGCTTGCCTCCGATGGCCCGGGTTCGCTTCGGAATGCCGTCACCCAATCGGGACCGAAGGTGATCGTGTTCGAGGTGGCCGGGGTCATTCAACAATCGACTCCACTGGTCCTCACGGAGCCCTTCGTAACCGTCGCGGGGCAGACCGCGCCTTCTCCGGGTATTACACTGGCCGGCGCCGGCATCGTTGTGAAGACGCACGACGTGCTCATCCAGCATCTGCGCGTGCGCGTCGGCGACGATCCCCAGGGACCCAAGCCGGAAGGCCGGGACGCCCTCGGCGTAACCGGAATCCCGGCCGGCACACTCGAAGTTTATAACGTCGTCATTGATCACTGCTCATTGAGCTGGGGCATCGACGAGAACGCGAGCACCTGGTACGCCGGCGTCCACGACGTCACCTTCCGCCACTGCATTATCTCCGAGGGCTTGTCCCATTCGCTGCACCCAAAGGGCGAGCACTCGAAGGGACTTCTCATCGGCGACCACAGCCGGCGCGTTGCCGTGATCGGCAATCTCTTCGCCCACAACACCGAGCGGAATCCCTTGATCAAAGGCGACGTGAGCGCGCTCGTGGCGAACAACCTCGTCTATAACCCCGGCAGACAGGCCGTGCACTTCAGCGATCCCGAAGGCTCCGGATCTTCCCGAGCTTTTATTGTGGGCAACGTGGTCATCCCCGGCCCCGACACCGCGTTCAGCAAGAGCGTTCATCGCGTCCGGTTCTCAACCCAACCAGGAACCCAGGTTCATGCTGCGGACAACGCCATCCTCGTCGACGGCAGCCTCTCTCCCATCGAGGCCGAGGATGAAGCCGGTACAAACCCCGTCACTTTCGCACCGCTTACCCTTAAGCCGAGCGTATCCGTTGCGGAATGGGTATTGGCGAACGCGGGAGCCCGTCCAGCCGACCGCGACGCCGTGGACCGGCGAATCGTGCAAGACACACGCGAGAATACGGGTCGAATCATTGACAGCCCCGGCGACATCGGCGGCCTCCCGCCCGTCGAGCCGGCCAGCCGGCCTCTGACTATGCCGGACAACCCCAACGCCGACGACAACCACGACGGCTACACCAATCTCGAGAATTGGCTCCACGCGTTTGCACGTGAAGTCGAGCCCGGCGAAAGTAAGAAACCTTAGACTGGCCTGCGATTGGGGATGCCGCCGCTTGAAGCTAAAAGCGGGGGAAAAGAAAAAAGGCCCACGAGGATGACGTGGGCCTTTGTGCTGCCTAATGGCAGCCCGTAGGGGATTCGAACCCCTGTGACGGGACTGAGAATCCCGCATCCTAACCCCTAGATGAACGGGCCTTAAGATGTCAACGGCCGGAGGGCCGTAATTACCTGGTTGCCGGACTAGGATTCGAACCTAGAGTCTCCGCGTCCAGAGCGCGGCGCCTTACCGTTTGGCCATCCGGCATTGAGTTTAGCGGAGCGGAGTCTAGCAATTGAAGAGCGCGCGTGTCAAGTTGAGCACCGATTGCGGGGCCTGATGTAACCCCGAATTCCCAGTCGGGCTCTTTGTTGTTGAGGCAAAGTGCAGCGCCAAAAAGAAAAAGCAAAAGACCCCGAATGGAAATTCGGGGTTACATCACAGCCGCGCGCGGCAAGATCACTCGCAGCGCCAGCGGACGGACGGTGTAGTGCAGGGGCGGTTCGAGGCGGATTACTTCGCCGTCGACCGAAACGTGCAGGCTTCGTTTGCGGTGCTCGATCCACACTTCCGCGACGGACTTCGATTCGAAGTCCTTCGCCTGGTCCAGGCGCCCGACGAGAAAACGCGCGAACAGGCGCGCCATGCACCAGCGCTCCTCGCAGTTCGTGATGAAGAGCGACAGGCAGCCGTTGGTCAGGCAACTGCGCGAGCCTTGTTTGAAGAGGTTCATCTGGTACTCGTTGTTCCCGATGAATACGACGGGGGTCCGCCGATGGAAGGGGACGCCGTCAACTTCCATGCGCACGTGCAGCACGGGAAAGCGCCGGAAGACGCGAAGGCCGGCCCTGAACATGGCGGACCATTTGCCGTGGCCGGTCAGGTCCTGCCAGGCGTTGCGCGCCTGAACCAGCGAGGGGTAGATGCCCACGGAGGAATTGTTGAGGAACAGCACGCCGTTGACTTCGCCCATGTCAATCGCCGTCGGTTCGCCCCCGATGACGTTGCGCACTGCCTCCTCCAGGTCAAGAGGAATCCCGGCGTCCTTCGCGAAGTGGTTGAGGGTCCCCACGGGCAGCACGCCGAGGGGAATGCCGCTGGTCGCCGATGCACGGGCCACGAAACTGACCGTGCCGTCACCCCCGGCGGCCACCAGCGCATCCACGCCGGATTTGACCGCATCTTCAAGCGCTTTCTCTTCGATGGCACTTACGCTGGCCTCACAGTCGAGCGCGGCGAACAATTCGCGAATTCGATCCGGCTCGGCGTCGCCGTTGGAGGAGCCAGCGGCTTTGTTCAAGATGACGGCTACTTTCATGGAGGGGCGTTTTCCGTGTGCGTCAGCCGGGGTTGAGGGGCCTGAA
>JAVEWL010000183.1:0-8705 GCA_034004565.1 FCB group bacterium
TATCGCAGTAACTTTTACGAACAGCACCAATACGGCCGTATCTGGAGTTGAATTCGAGATTGCAGGCAATGTTGAGCGCGTTGGATCCGTAGGTCCGGGCGATACCGTAACCCGCCGGATGAGGTCGGTTCCGGGCTACGACGTTCCACAAATTCGATCCGGTCTTCAAGTTGCGTATGTCGATGCGCACGGTGTCCGGCACGACGAAAACGCGCAGGTTTACATGCAGGGAATGGGATACCGGGGACATATCAACGTTCGATATGACGGATCCACAAACCTTGGCTTCACGGGCACGGCAACGCTTTCAATTATTCAGTACTTCATTGACTCTTATAATCTATAGGGTATTTGGCGTTATTGAGCAAATACAAAAGGGGAAATCTATGAGCGACCATCTGATTCTGGGCATCCACATTACCGATCGCGTCAAGAAGGCCGTCGAAGTGCAGAAGCTGCTCACCGAATACGGCTGCAACATCAAGACCCGTCTCGGCCTGCACGAGGTGGCGGACACCTATTGCGCGCCGCACGGGCTGCTGTTGCTCGAGATGTTCGGCGATCCGGCGCTTTGCGAGGAGTTCGCCGCGAAGGTCGCCGCGGTCGAGGGCGTGGACATCCAGCGGATGGTCTTCAGCCACTAACGAGATGAAGCTCGGAGATATCCAAGAAGCTGAATGAACGGGCAAAACCGTGTGGGGCAGCCGCCCTCGGCTGCCAAGAAACTTCAAGAGCCGAAGACCGGCAGCCGAGGGCGGCTGCCCCACACGGCTTTGCCGTGATGCTGAGAATTCTGGTGAGGCCAAGGAACGCGCAGCATATCGACAGGGGGAAAGATGAGCCGGCACGCAACACGCAGTCTCGTACTACTCATTCTGTGCGCCTCCGCGGGTCTTGCGTTTGGACAGGGCGATGAAGCAAACCCGCCGGCCGCGCCTCTGGAAGGGATGCACATCGGGGTCGTGGCCTGGGACAGGACCCCGTATGGAAACTTCCTGTATTACGTGCCGACGCCGGGGCCGCCCGCGGGCATGCTGGTGCTGGTGCACGGATCCTTCAGCGAAAGCGACGACGCCACGGAAACGGCGAAGTGGTACACCGAAGCCTTTGTGCAGGCCGCGCAACGACGGAACCTGGTGATTGTCACCCCGTGCTTCGACGACCCGAACTTCGGGCTTGAATCCAAACGTCCTCTCGGCGGCTATCGCCGGCTGGAAGGCCGGGTCGTGGGGGCGGACCGCTTTCTCGAAAGCTGCGTCGACCGTATGATTGCCACATTCCCGAACCTCGACGGCAAGTTCTACCTCTGCGGCGAATCTTCCGGCGGGCAGTTCGTGAGCCGCTACCTCGTGAAGCACCCGGACCGCGTCCGCGGCGCGGTCATCTGCCGGAGCCAATCGTACGCGTTTCCATCGCCGGACGTTCGGTGGCCCGAAGGGATGGCGCGGCTCCAGACCATGGTCCGCTGGGATAAGGATGGGGCGTATACCGAGTTGGATTACACCCCCGATCCGAAGGCGTGGGTCAAGGTGGCTGAACTGCCCGTGACGGTGGTCGTCGGTGCGCTCGACACAAAACCAATGAAGGCTGTCACGGGCATTCCGGGCCTCAGCGTCGTTGAGCGCGCGAAGAACTATGTACACGCCATGAACGAATACGCGCGGAAACAGGGCGCCGAGGGCCGGATGAAACTGGTCGCCGTGAACAATGTGGGGCTCAAGAGTCTGGACCTGATACCGGCCTGCATCCTGGCGCTGTTTGCGGACGAAGAATAGAGTAGGGAAACGGCACGGGGCCTGCCAGAGCAGGACTTCAAAGGCGAAGAATACAAGGAACCGGGGGCAGAAATGAGCGGGAAGAAATACTGCATCGTAGCGGCGCTGCTGGTGTGCGTGTGCCAAGTCCTCGCGTGCGACAACCGCAAGACGCCCGCCGTGTCTTCCGGTGCAGCAGAAGCCGACCTTGTCAAATCCAACGTTGAGGTAAGCCCGGTAAGTCCCCCCGCGGTTTCCACGGACAAACCCGCTGCGGCAGAACCTCAGACCCCCACGCCCGACCCAGCCGAAAAGGAAGTTGCGGCCGCGAGTGCGCCCGCGCCGACGCCGCCCGAGGAACCGCCTGCGGAGCCGGCAGTCGCGCTGGAAGGCATGCACGTCGGCTATCCGGCGTGGGACTCGACGCCCTACGGCTATTTCCTCTATTTTGTGCCGTCGCAAGAGCCTCCGAAGGGCATAATCGTGGCGGTGCACGGGGGTATTCCGAAAGGCGGAGACGGCCTGGCCTGGGCGAAAGGCTGCATCGACGGCTTTGCCGAAACCGCCCAGCGGCAGAACTTCGTGCTCGTGGCTCCCGCGTTCAACGACCCCGACTACGGCGGCTACGGCGGCCCCTTCGGCGGATACCGCGGGTTGCTTGGAAGAGTCGTTTCCGCGGACACCTTTCTCAACAGTTGCGTTGACCGTATCCTCGCCACATTCCCCGAGCTGGACGGCAAGTTCTACCTGTACGGGGACGGCTGCGGCGGGGCGTTCGTGAGCCGTTACATCGTGAAACATCCCGACCGCGTTCGGGGCGCCGTGGTGTGCCGATCCGACACCTATGCCTTCCCGTTTCCGGACGTGCCCTGGACCAACGGCATGGGACGTCTGCAGCATATGATTCGCTGGAGCGACGACGCGCCGTACACCATGATGGACTACACGCCCAACCCGCAGGGTTGGCTTAAGGCGTCTCAATTGCCCATCGCCGTCGTGGTGGGCGCGCTCGACACCAAGCCGATCAAGACTATCGAGGGCGAGCCAGGCTTGAACAGGGTCGAGCGAGCCAGGAACTACGTGCGCGAAATGAACGATTACGCCCAAAAGCAGGGCGTTCAAGGCAAGGTAAGGCTGGTCGAGGTTAAAGGCGTTGGATTCAGTTACTTGGACCTCCTTCCGGCCAGCATACTTGCACTATTCAAGCAGGATTCGCCATGACCGACACGCGCATAGAACACGACCTGCTGGGCGAACGGGCGGTGCCGGCCGAAGCGCTGTACGGCATCCACACCGTGCGCGCGCTCGAGAATTTCCTCTTGGCGGGGCGGCCGGTTAACGCCGCGCTCGTGGCCGCGTACGGCACGGTGAAGCTGGCGTGCGCGACGACGAACCGCGCGCTGGGCGCGTGGGCGGACGATGCGGCGAAGGGCGACGCCATCGAGCGGGCCTGCGGCGAAATGGCCGAAGGGCTGCTGATGGAACATGTCGTGGTCGATGCGCTGCAGGGCGGCGCGGGCACGAGCACTAATATGAACGTGAACGAGGTGCTGGCGAACCGCGCGCTGGAGTTGCTGGGCGAGCCGAAAGGGAACTATGCCCGCGTGTCGCCGCTGGACGACCTCAACCGTCATCAGTCGACAAACGACACCTACCCCACGGCGCTGAAGCTTGCGGCCATACGAGGCGTGCGCGCGCTGGAGGAAAGCGTGCTGGCGCTGCAGGGGGCGTTCCAGCAGAAGGAAAAGGAATTCGCGCACGTCGTGAAAGTGGGCCGGACGGAGTATCAGGACGCCGTGCTCACCACGCTCGGGCGCGAGATGGGCGCCTATGCGGAGGCCTTCAGCCGCGACCGTTGGCGCATCTACAAGTGCGAAGAGCGCCTGCGCGTCGTGAACCTCGGCGGCACGGCCATCGGCACGGGCCTCGGCGCGCCGCGACAGTACATCTTCCGCGTGGTGGACGCCCTGCGCGACCTCACGGGCATCGGTTTCGCCCGCGCCGAAAACCTCGTGGAATCGACGCAGAACGCGGATGTGTTTGTAGAGGTGTCGGGCATAGTGAAAGCCTGCGCCGTAAGTTTAGTAAAAGTCTGCGGCGATCTGCGGCTGCTGTCGAGCGGACCCCAGGCGGGTCTCGGCGAGATTCGCCTGCCCGAACGGCAGGCCGGGTCGTCCATCATGCCCGGCAAGGTGAATCCGGTGATCCCGGAGGCGGTCACGCAAGCGGCAATGCGCGTCATGGGACACGACGCCGTGCTGGCCAACGCCTGCGCTGCCGGCAGCCTCGAGTTGAATGCATTCTTCCCGCTCATCGCGGATTGCCTCCTTGACAGCCTTGACCTTTTGACCCGCGCCTGCGAAATCCTGCGCACGGCGTGCGTGGAGGGCATCGAAGCCGACGAGGCCCAGTGCCGCCGCCACGTCGAAGGCTCGACCGCGACCGTCACGGCGCTGCTGCCGCTGATAGGGTATGAAGCCGCCTGCGATATTGCGAAGACTGCGAAAGAAACCGGCCGCAGCATCCGCGCCGTGGCAATCGAACACGGCATCGACGAGCAAACGTTCAACAACGCCATCTCCCCCGAGAGCGTCTGCCGCCTCGGCACCCCGGAGGTGAGGGGATGAGGACAGCAACACATATCGTAAGACTATTGGGGTGCTTTTATGTAACCCCGAATTCCCATTCGGGATCTTTGAAGTTCAAGAGTCGCGCTGCGAAGAAGAAGCAAATACCCCGAATGGGAATTCGGGGTTACATAAAGACACCCCAAACGGGAGGGTAATAGATGAACGAGAAGCGCATTGCGGTTGGGGCGCTGATGTGGTATCTGGGCGTGCTGGTGCCGGTGATTCACCATGCGGTGCTGTACGCGACGACGAAAAGGGAGGGGATCGAACCGGCGCGGCTTGTGGAAGTGCTGGCGAAGTCGCTGCCGGTGTTTGATTGGATTTACTTCGCGGCGATGGGCGTTGCGGGTACCGTGGTATTGGTTTCGGGAATCAGGAATAAGACGTGAATCTGAAAGCGCCAAGATCGTTTCGCTTGCACATTGGTATTTTCGGGCGGCGGAACGTTGGAAAATCGAGCCTGCTGAACGCGATGACGCGGCAGGACGTGTCCATCGTGTCGAACACGGCCGGGACGACGACCGACCCCGTCGAGAAGCCGATGGAGTTGTTGCCGCTGGGGCCTGTGCTGTTCATCGACACGGCGGGCATCGACGACGAGGGCGCGCTGGGCGAGTTGCGAGTGAAGAAGACGCGGCAGGTCTTCGAGCGCACGGACCTCGGCGTGCTGGTAACGGAAGCGGGCGCGTGGGGGCCGTTCGAAGACGGTATTCTCGAGGAATTCGCCGAGCGTAAGATCCCCGCGATCGTGGTGTTCAACAAGATCGACCTCGCGATGCCCGACCCGGTGCTGGTCCACCGATTGCAGGCGAAGAAGATCCGCCTCGTCGAAACGGCCGCGGCTTCGGGCGAGGGCATCCTCGGATTTCGCGAAGCGCTGCTGAAGAGCGCCCCGGCGGAGTTTGTCGAGAATCCGACTATCCTCGGCGATCTCGTCGGGCCGGGCGAATGCGCCGTGCTGGTCGTGCCGATCGACAAGGAAGCGCCCAAGGGCCGGCTCATCATGCCGCAGGTGCAATCAATCCGCGACCTGCTCGACAGCGACGCGTATTGCATGGTCGTGAAGGAACGCGAACTGCGCGCCGCGCTCGACTCGTTGAAGAAGCCGCCGAAGCTCATCGTGACGGATTCGCAGGCCTTCCTAAAGGTCGCCGCGGACACCCCGCGCGAGATCCCCATGACGGGCTTCTCGATCCTCTTCGCACGCTTCAAGGGCGACCTCACGACGCAGGTCATGGGTGCGATGGCCATCGAGCACCTGAGGCCCGGCGACCGCATTCTTGTGGCAGAGGCGTGCAGCCATCACCCGATCGAAGACGATATCGCGCGGGTGAAGATCCCGCGCTGGCTGATGCAATACGTCGGCGGCAAACTCGAATTCGACACGGTCCAGGGCCACGATTTCCCCGAGGATTTGTCGCTGTACAAGCTGGTGATCCATTGCGGCGCGTGCGTGGTGAATCGCCGCGAGGTCTTGAACCGCGTGCTGCGCTGCAAGCAGGCCGGCGTGCCGGTAACGAACTACGGCCTCACCATCGCCTACAGCCTCGGCATTTTCGAGCGCGCGCTGGAGCCCTTCCCCGCTGCGCTGGAGGCCTATAGAGCCGCGGCGCAGGGGCCAACGTTGACAGGGGAGGAACGGTACGAATGAGCAATCTTGCCAGAAGACCTTTGAGGTCGCGCCGGACGGCCATGTATTCCTGCGCACTGGCGATGCTCTCGCTGCTGTCCGGATGCACGATGTACCAACTCAGGCTCGGAGAATTTCACTTGTCGGGAACGGTGAAGGCGGCCGACACCGGGAAGCCCATCGAGGGCGCTCAAGTCCGCGTGGTTGAGACCACCTTCATTGACGCGAAGCGCTACAAGGATTTGCAGGAAGACATCGGACATTCCGGCAAAGAGGGCCGGATTGATCTCGATTACAATCAAAAAGCCTGTCGAAAGGCCGGTCCACTGCGGCGGATGGCGGATGCGCTCGGGCGAGAGGAACCACCCGGCAGGTTGGGCGTTGAAGTGTCGAGCGAGGGATACGATCCGTTGCGCATCTACACGACGTTTGACGAATTGCGCCGAAACACCGACGGACGCTATACCGTTAACCTCGGTGACATTTCGTTGAATCGCGCATCCGCGGGAGTTTCAGAGAAGAACAGACGTGAACAGCCAAATTGCGATAAATAGCGAGCCGATGGCTGAGCAAGGAAGATTCGGCGCGGCTATTGGCCGGGCCCTGAAAATGCTCGTTACGACAGGAGAGGAAACCTGATAATGGAGCGGCTGTCTTTTCCGGAGTTGTATATGCAGTTTGCCGAACTGATAGCGACACGGTCGACGTGCGGGCGCTTGCAGGTGGGCGCGGTGATCACGAGCGCCGATTTCCGCAAGGTGGTCGGCATCGGGTACAACGGCAACGCCTCGGGCCTGCCCAACACCTGCGACTCGGAAGAACCGGGCAAGTGCGGCTGCCTGCACGCGGAAGAAAACGCCATCATCAACAGCGATACGCCGCGCGAAACCCCGAAGATCGCTTTCATAACCCACATGCCGTGTCCGATGTGCGCAAAACGCCTTATCAACCTTGGCAGCGTGCAGAAGGTGTACTACCGAAAGGACTATCGTTCACGCGATTCCGTCGGCATTCTGGAAGGAGCAGGCATAGAGGTTGAACAACTGTCCGCCCCTACCAACGAGGCATTGTGGGAAACGCAGCATGCTGTGCAATGACACAAGGAATGGGAGGTATGGGAGTCATGAGAGCTATGGGAGTCATAATTCCCATAGCTCTCATGACTCCCATAACTCCCATTTAAGAACAGCAACACAAGGTTCCACATAATGCTCCAACGAAATGAACTGCTCCGTTGGTTGCGCGAGACGGACGACGCGCGTCTGGAAGAGCTTTGGGCGATGGCCGATTCGGCGCGGCGCGAGGGCGTCGGCGACGCGGTGCACCTCCGCGGCCTCATTGAGATCTCGAACTACTGCGGACGGCGCTGCGGCTATTGCGGGCTGCGCTCGGAGAACCGCGGCATTGAACGCTACCGTATGTCGGGGGACGAGATTCTCGGCTGCGCGAAAGAGGCGGAGCGGCTCGGGTATGGCACGGTGGTCATGCAGGCGGGCGAGGATTTTGGGATTGAGAAGGAATGGATGGCGGACATCATCCGCGAGATCAAGCGCACGACGCCGCTCGCGGTGACGCTGAGCCTGGGCGAGCGCGACGAGGACGAATTCCTCGCGTGGAAAGAGGCGGGCGCGAACCGTTATCTGCTGCGCTTCGAGACCTCCGACCCGGAGCTCTACGCGCTCATTCATCCGCCGAAGACGGACCGTCCGTTGCGTTCGCGGCCGGAGATCCTGCGCGGGTTGCGCGAGATAGGCTACGAGATCGGCAGCGGGGTGATGGCGGGCATTCCGGGGCAGACCTACGAGACGCTGGCGAGCGATCTGGAACTGTTCCGCCTGCTCGACCTTGACATGATTGGGATCGGGCCGTACCTGCCGCATCCGGAGACGCCGATGGGCTGCGGCGAATGGCTTCGCGACGTTCCCCCGGAGGAACAAACGCCCAATTCCGAATTGATGACGTATAAAATGGTAGCATTGACGCGGCTGATGTGCCCGGAGGCGAATATCCCGAGCACGACGGCCCTCGCGACCATCAACAAGGCGCAGGGCCGCGAACTGGGCCTGATGCGCGGCGCGAACGTGGTGATGCCGAACGTCACGCCGCCCGAGTACCGCGTGAAATATGAGATCTACCCCGACAAAGCGTGCCTCAACGAAACCGCCGCCCAGTGCCACGGTTGCCTGGCGGCGCGGATTCGGTCCATCGGGCGCACCGTGGGTCTCGGCCCCGGCGGACGCCGACACCGCGTGGAGGTCAAGACATGAGCAGTGCCGCGGCCGCAACCCCAACCCGGAAAGGCGCCCCCATGAAGCGTGATCCCGAGAGCGGCAAGCGGCGCGTGCTGCGGAGGGCCCAGGTCGAGCGGTTGATGAACTACTACCAGTTGCTGCAGGGCCTGCGGATTCACGAACACATCGAGACCGTGTCGAGCTCGCGCGTGGCGGACCTGCTCGACCTCGATGATACGCTGGTGCGCAAGGACCTCGCGGCGATAGGGGTGCGGGGCTGCCCGCGCGTGGGGTATGCGGTGAAGGTGGTGGTCGACGCGATCTACAAGTCGCTCGGGTTCGAGGAGCCGCGCCGCGCGGTGCTGATCGGCGGCGGGCGCCTGGGCGGCGCCATCGCGACGTATCCCGGTTTCGCGAAGTACGGGCTGACTATTGTCGACGTGTTCGACGCGGACCCGGC
>JAVEWL010000184.1:0-8673 GCA_034004565.1 FCB group bacterium
GGATCCGGATGCCATTGCGGCCGCCCTGCCCGAAGGCGTGGACATTGCCAACTTCAACGGGCCGCAGCAGACGATTATCTCGGGCACAAAAGCGGGCATCGAAGCGGCCCAGGCGAACCTGAAGGCAGCCGGCGCCAAGCGCGTGCTGCCGTTGCCCGTGTCGGGTCCGTTCCATTCGTCCTTAATGGCGCCGGCCGCCGAACGGTTCCGCGACGCGCTGAAGGATGCCGCGTTGCGGGCGCCGCGCTGCCGGTTCGTATCGTCGGTGAGCGGGGGAGAGGTCTCCGACCCCGAAGAAATTCGCGCGTTGCTCGGCCAACAGATCTGCGCGCCCGTGCGCTGGACGGACGTGTTGCGTGCCGTAGGCGCCGTTGCCGCGGTCGAGGCCGGACCCGGGACCGTCCTGCAAGGCATCGCCAAGCGCATGGATGGCGCGCCCACCGTGAGCGCCGCCGGAACTTACGAGAACGCGCAAGCATTGGGCGTGGAATAGTCTGACCCTCCCTCTCCCAGAGCGAGAGGGAGGAAAACCTCGACATTTTGGAGTCTTCCTCCCTCTCCCTCTGGGAGAGGGGTGGGGTGAGGGCTCGTATCGACTACACCGTTGCAACCGGGAGGAAAACCTGTGAGCGAGTTCGCGGATAAAGTGGTTCTGGTTACCGGTGGAACGCGCGGCATCGGCAGGGCGTGCGCCGAAGCGTTCGCGCAAGACGGCGCGAAGGTCGCCATCTGCGGCCGCAGCGAAGAGACCGCTCGCGCCGCCGCCGGCGAAATCGGCAACGGCGTGCGCGGCTACGGCGCCGACATGGCCGATCCCGAAGCGGTCGACGCGATGGTCAAGGCCATCACCGCCGACCTGGGCCCCATCGCCATTCTCGTCAACAACGCCGGACTCGTGCGCGACGGGCTCCTCATGCGAATGAAGAATGCCGATTGGGACACCGTCATCGCCGCCGACCTCAGCGGACCGTTCTACTGCTGCCGCGCCGCCATGCGCGACATGCTCAAGGCGCGCTGGGGACGCATCATCAACATCTCTTCTGTCATCGGGCTTCACGGGCAGGCGGGACAGTCCAACTACGCCGCCGCAAAGGCCGGTCTCATCGGTCTCAGCAAGTCGCTCGCGCAGGAACTGGGTTCGCGAAACATCACCGTGAACGTGGTGGCGCCGGGCTACATCACGACCGACATGACCTCCGTCATTCCCGAAGAAGGGCGCAAGGTGGTCATGTCCCGCACACCCCTCGGCCGCGAAGGCACCTCGGCCGAAGTGGCCGCCTGTGTGAAGTTTCTCGCCAGTGAAGGCGCCGCATACATTACCGGCGCCGTGCTGCAGGTCGACGGCGGACTCGGAATGTAGCTCGCGGTCAAATGTGAACCAACTTACTGCGCGGCCGGAACCATTCTTGCCAGAAATTCGGTGAGTTCGGGACGATTCATCGCGGCCGCCACGTCGAAGGCGGTCTGGCCACTGGAATCGCGGAGCATGGGTTGTGCGCCGTACGTCATCAGGAGAGTAATGGCGTTGTAATTTGCCGCGCGCACGGCTTCGTGGAGAGGGAGACGGCCGCTCTTGGTGGTGGCATTCGGATTCGCGCCGCCGCTCAACATCGCACCCACCACGTCCCATTTGCCCTTTTCGATGGCCAATTGAAAAGGGGTGGCGCCTTTGGCATTGGCCTGCTGCATCAGGGCTTCCTTGGCATTGGGATTGGCCGCATCCGGCTTGGACGCCTGCGCGGCGACATCCCGCAGGATCTCCTCCACCACGACCGAGTCGCCGCCGGTTACCGCGAGGTGCAGCGCGTTGTCACCCTCGGGTGTTGTAATGGTCGCGTCCGCGCCGAAACGGATGAGCATTTCGATGGTTTCGATACGCCCCTTCATCGCAGCCAGATGGAGGGCGGTCCATCCGCGCCCCGTGCGGATATCCGGGCGGGCATGGTACCGCAGCAACAACTCCGTCATCTCGAGTTGGTTGTCGCGCGCGGCCCGGTGAAGCGCGGTGACGCCTTCGGCATCCGGCGTATCCGGCGGCGTGCGTTCCCGCAGGAGTTCTTCGACGGCCTTCAAGTCATTGGCGGCGGCTGCGGCATGAAGCGTCGTGTATCCCTTAAGTTCAGTCTTGTTCGCCGGTTTTGCGTCCGAGCACCCCACGGCCAGCGCGAGAATTACCGGTGCAACCGTAATCGTGAATTTCATCTCGACGTCGCCCTTCCTTTACGTCCCCCGTCTCTAGCCTAGCGCCGCGAGTGCCGCACATGCAATCCTCACGATACGCGCCGCCAATTTGACTTCAGCGCACGCAAACGTTAAGCTATTGGCCGTTCGTACAGTCGGGGTGTAGCGCAGCCCGGTTAGCGCGCTTCGTTCGGGACGAAGAGGCCGGTGGTTCAAATCCACTCACCCCGACCAGTTATTGTTCTTTCAAGCCTCAAGACCTTCGGCTACAACGGTCTTGAGGCTTCTTATTTTCGAGCGGGCTCGCCTTGACCTGTTCGAGATGGAATAGTATAAGACCTTAGGCTCCGCCAAGTACCGAAGAGGCTTCGGGAACACTGGGGCCTCTTCGGGTTGCTCCGCGCCCGTGACTCGCTGTCCCTTTTCGGGTTTGAACGGAAAGGCGCTGCAATCATGAAGAGTTGGATTAAACGGTACGGCTGGGCGCTTGGAAGCGTTGCCCTGGCCTACATCCTTCAAACGGCCCTTCACCTCCTTCCTTTTCAAGCGCCGTTCCTGCCTTTTGTCGCCGCGGTGGCGGTGACCGCGCTCTTTGCCGACCTGTATGCGGCGCTGTTTGCAATGGCCCTTTCGCTGGTAATCGTGAACGTGCAGTTTGTGGACGCCTCCGGTGACGAAACGGAACTGATTGCCGTCCGCTTGCTGCTGTCGGGCTTGTTCCTGGGGATCTGCATGCTGCTGGGCTGGCTCGCCCTGGTCAAGCGTCGCCACGAGAACGCGCGCACTGAGGCGCAGGCGCGGTTTCGGGCGGCGCAGGAGGTCTCGCCGGAAGGTTTCTGCATCTTGGTCCCGGTTCGAGATGCGAAGGGCTGGGTGACCGATTTCCGCTGCCAGTATCTGAACTTGACACTGCAGCGCATGCTGAAGCGCGAAAACACGGCGGGGCTGCGTCTGTCTGAAGCGCTTCCCGAATTGCGGGCGCGGAAAGGGCTCTGGAGACGCGGCTTGAGGGTCCTGAGAACAGGACAATCCCAGCGCGTGGAGTTTTTTTTCGACGGCCGTGACGTGCAAGCCTGGTTCCGCGTTTGGCTCGTTAAACTGGACGACGGGCTCGCCGTATGGGTGAACGATACAACGGAACGCAAGCGCTCGGACGAGGAATTGCGGCGCAACGAGGCCTGGCTGCGGGCCTTTCAGCATACATCGCTGGACGGTTTCCTGGTATTCAAGGCCGTGCGTGAAGAGGGGCGCATCGTCGACCTCGAGTACACGTTCTCGAACCCCGCCGCGGAGAGGATGATCAATCACGGTCCGCTGGTGGGCCGGCGACTCCTGGAGGTGGAACCGCGCCACGCGGCGCCAGGCGGGCCGTTTGAACACTACGTCCGCGTGCTGGAGACGGGAGAACCGCATGACATCGAGTTTCATTACGAGGGAGATGGCGTCCGCGGGTGGTTCCGCAACATGAGCGTCAAGCTCGAAGACGGCATCGCGATGGCGTTCACCGATATCACCGCGCGAAAAACGGCCGAAGACGCGCTGCGTCAGAACGAGGCGCAGCTCCGTGCGGTCGTGGAAAACCTGGCGGAGGGCCTGGTCGTTTCGACCATGGACGGCGACTTGATTCACTGGAACCGCGCGGCGCTCGATATGCACGGGTTCACCAACCTGGACGAATGCCGGCGGCACTTGCGCCATTTCGTCGACATCTTCGAACTGTCCAAGTTGGACGGAGAGGTGTTCCAACCCGCGGAATGGCCGTTGGCGAGGGTATTGCGGGGCGAGCGGCTTAGCAACATGGAGCTCCGCATTCGCCGCCTCCATGGCGATTGGGAACGGATCTACAGCTACGGCGGCGCGCTGGTTAAGGAGGCGGACGGCACCGCCTTCCTGGCGCTGTTGACCATTACCGACATTACGGATCGCAAGCGCGCGGAGGAAGCGCTGCAGCGCAGTAATGCCGCCCTGGCGAAAGCGGGTACGATGGCCCACTTCGGCGCGTGGCAGTTGGACATCGTGGATCCGGATGACTTTGATCGCAGCGTGTTGCGCTGGTCGGACGAGGTGTACCGCATATTCGGATACGAGCCCGGCGGCGTGGAAGTGACCGATGCATTGTTCTTCAGGCACGTCTACCCGGAAGACGCAAGGCGCGTGCGCAAGGTCCTGGCGGATGCCGTTGCCGAGAAACGGCCCTATACCATCGAGCACCGGATTATATGCGCCGACGGTACGGAGCGAACGGTCCTGGAGCACGCGGAGGTGGCCTACGACGATCGGGACCGTCCGGTGCGGCTCTCGGGAGCCATTCAGGATATTACCGAGCGCAAGCGCGCCGAGGAGGAGCTAAGGACCTTTGCGCATCGCCTCGAAGATCGCGTGGCGGAGCGCACGGCGGAACTCGCGCGCTCGTACGAGGCGCTGCGGCAATCGGAACGCCTCGCGGCCATCGGGCAAATGGCCACGGCGTTTTCACATGAAAGCCGGAACGCCATTCAGAATTCCACGGCGGCCTTCGAAATGCTGCGGCGCGCTACCGCTGACCAGCCTCGACTGCAGGCGTATGCAGACATGGGGCTTCGCGCGTTGAAGGACCTTCGGCAGATTCACGAGGACGTGCGGGACTACGCGGCTCCGCTCAGGCTGGAGCGCTCGAGGCGCCCGCTGGATACGCTCTGGCGCGCGGCCTGGGAGGATCTCTCTGCCGAATGGAGGGAGCGTGATGTGCGCCTGGTTGAGGAGCCGGATGAGACGGACGTGCGTTGCGATGTGGACCCGCTGCGCATGAAGCAGGTCTTTCGAAACCTGCTGGAGAATTCCTTGGCGGCCTGCACGGATCCCGTGGAGATTCGGCTCCGGGTGACGACCGCCGAGCTTGGCGCCCGCCCCGGCCTTTGCGTGAGCGTGCGCGATAACGGACCGGGTGTCGACCCCGCGCAGGCTGAGCGGATCTTTGAAGCGTTCTACACCACAAGGACGAAGGGCACGGGGCTTGGACTGGCCATTGTGCGCCGCATCGTCGAAGCGCACGAAGGGATCGTGGAATTGGGCACCGAAGCTTCGCAGGGCCTGGAAGTGCGCCTTCTGCTGCCCATTAAGGCGTCTCCCACGGAATGCATCAGGGACGACGCGACGAAATAGGACGCAAAGAATGCGTAGCCATCATCTGGCACGGCCTGTAGTGTGAAAACCGCCGCCTGCAGGTATGCATTCTCCGACGCAGCGGCCGCTGTGTGGTAACAGTAGACGTCAGTGAGTGCATCTGCCGGTTCTGCCGTCTCGCAGGACCACACTCTCGAGCCGCGATTCCACGCCGCGCCCGGTTCACGTTCCGCGCATGGCAGCCTTTCACCCCGAACGCGGCTCCGATCACCAATGAGGTCTTCCACCATGTCAATGACCTACCGACTCCTTTTCTCGTTGGCCCTGGTATCGGGCCTCGGCGTTCTTGGGGAACCCGTCGCGGCGGCCGACGATATCGACATCAAGGTATTCGTAAACGAATTGGCGCCGTATGGACAGTGGATCGATTCAGGCCAGTACGGCCGCGCCTGGATTCCGAGCGGCATGCCGGGGGATTGGCGTCCGTACACCGACGGTCGCTGGGCCTGGACCGAGGATCACGGGTGGACGTGGGTCTCGAACCACGAGTGGGGTTGGGCCCCGTTTCACTACGGCCGCTGGGCGAACGATGCGCGGCACGGCTGGATGTGGATACCCGGCACGCAGTGGGCGCCTGCCTGGGTGGCATGGCGGGCCGACAATTCGCACGTCGGCTGGGCTCCCTTGCCGCCCGAGGTTCGCTGGCGCGGCAATTCGTCGCTGCGCCTGAACAGCAATGCGGCAAACACCTACATCCCCGGCAATACGTGGCTCTTTGTGGACCGCCAACGGTTTATCGAGCCTGAGGTGCGGCACTATTTGCTGCCACAGCCGACGGTGCTCACGCTCATACCCGCAACGCGCAGCATAACCCACTATGCGATGTCGAACGGGCGCATTGTTAACCGCAGTCTGGACCTGTCTTCCATCGAGAGGGTTCTTGGCCTGAGGGTGCCGCGCTTGCGGGTGACGCAGGTCGACAGCTTTGACGACTACAAGGTGCGCCGGGGCGATGCGAAGCAGGTGTACGTCTATCAGCCGGGACGCAAGGCCAAGAAGACTCAAACGAGCCTTGTCCAGGTGCCGGTGGAAAAGCCGCGTATGGAACGGCCGGGGAAGCCCCTTGATCGTAAGCATAGTCAGGGCAGGCAGAACCGGGACCTGAAATCGCAGCCCTCCCTGGACAAGCAGCGCGGGAAGGACGTGCGGGCACCGAAAGATCCCGCGAAATCGGTGAAATCTCCGGCGGACCACGGCCGCGAGAAGAACAATCGCACCGACAACTCGCCTGGCAAGAGCAAGAGCAATGCGGGCCGTAGCGGACATATGAAACAGTAAGGCCCTTGCACTAACCGAGGTGCACCACGCTCCAGGCCAGGAATATCAGGAACGCCACCGTCAGCCAGCCGAGCGCGAATCCGATCAGGTCTTCGCGGTAGCGCGTGAAGAATTGCGACCAACGCTCGCGGGTGAACCAGCCCGGCAGATCCATCAGAAGCAGTTCCTCACCCCGTTCCGCGGCAAGTTGGTAGGTGCCGTCGGATTGGCGCGCGTCGTCGTCGCTCGAGCGGCGCAGGCGTTCGAAGAACGCCGCAATGCGCAGGGGATCTTCGGGGCGTGTTGCAAGGCTTACGACCACGAGCATCCCGAAGCCGGCCAGCATGGCCCAGCCAAAGGGGCCCGGCATCCACTTGTATACGAGCTTCACCTGGCCGGTGGAAAGGAACGCTCCAAGTTCCCCTTGTTGCAACGACGCCACCGCGTGGGACCACGCCGCGAACAGCGTGGGGAAGGACTTCGACCCTGCGGCGGAGCAGGTCATGAGGTAGTTGAGCGCATAGTAAACGCCAAAGCTCGATAGCGTGGCCGCCCATGCGCCCCAGCGATTCGCGCGCTTCCAGAGGATGCCGCCGAGGAACATAATCCCCATCAGCGCGGCGATGGTTTCGGTGAAGAGGAAGGCGTCGAGCACCTGCTTCACCGTGAGCGCGAAGAGCACGCCGAGCAGGGTGAGCATAAGTCCGGAAAGTCGGCCCACGAGCAGGATGCGCCGATCGTCGGCCTTGGGGTTGATGTATTCGCAGTAGATGTTCCGGGTAAATAGCGCGCCGGTGTTGACCATGAAATTCGAGCAGGTCGACATGTTCGCCGCCAGCACGGCGGCTATCATGAGCCCCACGAGCCCCGGCGCCAGCAGTTCCCGGCAGGCAAAACCGAAGGCGGCTTCGCGGTCGGGAAGCGTGTGACCTTCACGGATAACCATGGCCGCCACGATGAGCCCCGTAAACGCCCAGCCAATCGTACAGAAGCGTTTGACCATGCTGCCGTAGGTCTGGCCGATGCGGCCCGCGCGCTCGTTGCTGCCCGTGGCGCACATGGACAGCGTATGCGGTTGTGCCACAATGCCGACCAGGCCGTTCACGGCGAGCATGGCGATGGTGAAGGCCGTGAGACCGCTGACCTCGCTGTAGAGATTGAAGAACTCGGGCGGCAAGGTCTCGCGCATGCCGTGAAAGCCGTCTACGCGCGAAAGGCCAAGCGGAATCAGCAAAAATGACAGCGCGATGATCAGAAACGACTGCACGAAATCCGTGTAGGCCGACGCCACCAGCCCGCCGAAGAAGCTGTAGACAATGAACGCGACGGTCATGGCCACCACGACGCCGTCCGCCGAAATCACCTGTCCGCCCGTGGCAATCGAGATGACCTTGCCGGCCCCCTTCAGCATCGCGCCCTGGTTGAACACGAAGTACGCGATGGCGAATACGCTGTAGACGAACGCGAGGCGGCGGCCGTAGCGGTCCTCGACCATCTCGCCGATGGTGGTGCGGTGGCTGCGGCGATACCACGGCGCCATGAGCCAGTAGAAGGGCGTGATGAGCATGTTCTTCCACTGGTACCAGATGGTGGCGAAACCCAGTTCGAAGACCGCGCCGGTCTGCGCGACGGGCTGCTCGGCGTGGGTCCCGGTGCCGAAGGATTGACCCACCATGATCCACCACTTGAGCTTGCGGTCCCCCAGGAAGTAGCCGCCGCTGGTGCGCACGCGGCGTGAAACCCACAGCCCCATGGCCGTAATACCGGCGAAGTAGCCGAAGAGAACCACCATGTCCAGCACGGTCAGGTTTGAACTCATGCGCCCCCTTATCAATTACGAATGCAGGCTGCCATTAGCCATTAGCCATCTGCCAATTGCCAATTGCTACTTGCCATCCACCAACTTCGCGTCCGCCCAGTTCGCGTGATCGGCGGCGAGCCCGTTGCCGCCGTCTTCCACGTTGAGTTCAAGCGTCTTCGCGTCCTTCAGCGGGATGTTTTCGATCTGCGCCGGATCGTCGCGGCGCAAGATACCCGACCTCCACTGCGATACGCCGTCAAGCGTCGCTTCGT
>JAVEWL010000185.1:0-8650 GCA_034004565.1 FCB group bacterium
GGCTATCTGTCTTAAGACCGACCTGGAGGTCGGCGCTACGAAAAGCCCTCGCAGCGCACGCGAGTGCGCGATCGTCGATTCGTTAGGCGTTCTATAGGGTCGTCCTGACGGAGGGCGGGCGTGGATCCGGGGGTTGCGCGGAGGATTGCGCCACGGCTATGATGCGGTCCGTGTGGCGGTGATGCGGCAAGGCACGGCGAAAACCGAGGGGCGAACATGGCGACAATCATCGATGGGAAGGCCATTGCGGCGCGGATCCGCGAAGAACTGAAGGTGGAGGTCGAGGCCATCAAAGCCCAGGGAGCAGCGCCGGGGCTGGCGGTGGTGCTCGTGGGCGAGGATCCCGCAAGCCAGGTCTACGTGCGCAACAAACAGAAAGCCTGCGAAGAGATCGGCATGGTTTCGTTCGGCCATTTTCTGCCGGCGGAGACCTCTGAACCGGAATTGCTCGCCCTTGTTGACACGCTCAACGCCGATCCGAGGGTGCACGGCATCCTGGTTCAGCTTCCTTTGCCCAAGCACATCGCCGAGAAGAACATTGTCAATGCCATCTCGCCCGCGAAAGACGTGGATGGGCTTCATCCGGCCAACGTGGGCAAGCTGCTCATCGGGGAGGACACGCTGGTTTCGTGCACGCCGCAAGGCTGCCAGGAACTGCTGGTCCGCTCGGGATACGACCCTTCGGGCAAGCACGTGGTTATCGTGGGGCGCTCGAACCTCGTGGGCAAGCCGCTGGCCGCGATCCTCATGCAAAAGGCCAGGGGCGCCAATGCCACCGTTACCGTCTGCCACTCGGGCACCAAGGATATTCCGCTCCACACGCTTCAGGCCGACATCCTCTTGACGGCCATGGGAAACCCCGGCTTCATCAAGGCCGACATGGTGCGCGAAGGGGTGGTTGTCATTGATGTCGGCACCACCCGCGTGGAGGACGCCACCAAGAAGAGCGGCTACCGCCTTGCGGGCGACGTCGAGTTTGACGGTGTGGCGGCCAAGGCGGCCGCCATTACACCCGTCCCCGGCGGCGTGGGGCCCATGACCATCACCATGCTGCTCAAAAACACGCTCAAGGCGTACCGGGCGTTGACGCGGGTTTCTTGACGTTTATCATTCCCATGGGAGTTATAGGAGTCATGGGAGTTATGAATAGGATCCACTCGATTTGAGGAGATTCCAATGGTCTCTCAAGCGCCTGTGATGCCGCTGCCGAACGCGGCGGCCTGGGCCGAGACCCTGCGGCAGGCGGCTTTGGAACCGCTCGAATTCTGCCCGGATTTTCCGGAGATTGCCCGGCGCCATGAGGCGTGGTGGGCACAGGGTTGCCTGGGCCGGCCGCTGTTCTTGGGGTCGGTCAACGCGAACCCGGAGCGGCCCCTGGGGCGCCGGCTGGACCTCGTGGACGATCCGGACGCGTGGCTCGAGGCCAAACTGGCCGATCTGCGGCAGATCCGCCGCGCGGGCGACGCGCTTCCCACGGTGCGGGCGGACCTGGGGCCGGTGGCCCTGGGAGCGATGCTGGGCGCGCATACCGAGGTTGGCGCCGACACGCTGTGGACGCACGCGTTTATCGACGACGAGTGGTCGAATGCGCCCGAGTGGTCCTCGCCGGAGGGCAGCCGCTGGTTCGGGGTCATGTGTGCGCTTATCGAGCGCGCGGCCGAGGCGGCGCCGGGACGGTTCGTTGCGTGTACGCCCGACCTGGGCGGGGCGGCGGACGTGTTGCTCAACCTGCGCGGATCTTCGGAGCTGTGCCTCGATGCGATGACCCAGCCGGAACGAATCGCCGATGCGGTCAATCGCCTCTACCCCGCCTGGCACAAAGCGTTCACGGCGCTGTACAGCCGCGCGGTCGAGCGCCACGGGGCGGGTCTCGTTCATTGGCTCGGCCTGTGGTCGGACCGGCCTTACGTCATTCCCGCCTGCGACTTCAATTTTCTGATAGGGCCCGCCGAGTTTGAGACCCTGTTTCTGCCCGACATCGCCCGCCAGTGCGAGACCGCCGGCCGGGCCGTTTTTCACCTCGACGGCCCCGGCGCCGCGCGGCACATCGACGCGCTGCTGGATGTGCCCGGCCTGGACGCGATTCAGTTCACCCCCGGCGCGGGCACGCCGTCGGCCTTGGCGTGGGTGGAGCTGTTCCGCAAGGTTCAGGCGCGCGGGCGCTCCCTGGTGGTCATCACCCCCGCCGCGGAGGTATTGGCCTTGTGCGAGGCCTTGGCGCCCGAGGGCTTGGCGCTCATTGTGGACGATCCGGCCGGCCCGGAAGAATTGGACGCCCTATTTGGCGAATTCCGCCATCTATTCCGTGTATAATGAATATGGACTCCGCAAAGGATATCGTTGACGCCGCGGGGGACATGTATTATCTTAAAGCGTAAACGTCTGTTGACGTGGGCTTGCCTTTCGGCGCATCGAGGCATCGCAAGAATACGCCTTGGGCGCCGTGCAATATCAGTGTGGGATGCCGTACCTTTTGTCCGAATCGATTCGGACGGGAGGCCGGTGCGGGGAGGTCGAGCATGAGCAGAGTGTTGGTGTTCCGGGTTTGGGTCCTCTTCGCGCTGGGTACCGCTTGCCTCCTGGGCGCACCGGTTGCGCAGGCAACTCCCCTGGATGATTATTGCGCGGAACCGGATCCGAATTATTCCTGGCAGCACGTGGCCACCTATGCAGGAAGCCTCTTCACCGATCACGTCATCCAGATGACCTCTCAGAAGTGGGATCCGGCCGACTGGGATTCGACGAGCGGCATTAATGAACCCATCTGGAACCACTGGATGATTCTCACGGTTCCAAAGGGTGCTCGTCATGACACCGCGCTGATGGTGGTGTCCGGGAGCAGCATCAACCGGCCGGCGCCGACCGGCAGCGATTCGCTGGCCCAGTTCCTCGCCGTCAATACGGGGTCTGTGGTGGTGACGCTCAAGCAGATCCCCAGCGAACCGATGACGTTCCTGGGCTACCGTCAAGAGACTGAAGATGGGCTCATTGCCTACGGCTGGCGGAAGTTTCTCGAGGGCGGGGACGCGCGGTGGTTGATGCGCCTGCCGATGACCAAGGCCTGCCTGCGCGCCATGGACACCGTCACGGAGTTTATGGCAAGCGACGCCGGCGGCGGAATGACCGTCGACAAGTTCGTAGTGGCGGGCGCCTCGAAGCGCGGCTGGACCACCTGGACCACGGGCGTGGTGGATGCGGCCCTGCCGAACCCGCGCGTCGTGGGCATCATCCCGATGGTAATTGACCTGCTGAACATGGAACCCTCGCTCTCGCACCATTTCGACGCCTACGGGTTCTGGTCGCCGGCCATTTGGGACTACACCGAAAACCGCATCATGGAATGGCTCAACACCCCGCAGATGGGCGAACTTTGTTCGATTGTCGAGCCGTATGCCTACCTCGATCGGTTAACGATGCCCAAGCTGGTCATTGCGGGTTCGGGCGACGAGTTTTTCCTGCCGGATTCGGCCCAGTTCTATTTTCATCGCCTGAAGGGCGAGAAGACGATGCTGTACGCGTCCAATGCCGGCCACTCGCTGGAAGGAAGCGACGGGGATGTGCGCCCGGAGATTCTGGCGGGACTGGTCAGTTGGTATTCGTCTTTCCTGACGAATCAGACGCGTCCGCAGATCAGTTGGTACAAGCGTCACGACGGATCGCTGGTCATCGACACGCAAGGCAACACGCCGCTCCAGGCGGTCCAGTGGACGGCCACGAATCCCACGATGCGCGTGTTCATTCATGAAGTGTTCGGCGACCTGTATCAGCCGAGCGTGCTGCAGCCGGTGTCGCCGGGCCATTACATCGCCTCGGCGCCCGCGCCCAGCCAGGGCTGGACGGCCTTCTACGCCCTGTTTTCCTTCGACAGCGGCAACGTCAACGCCCCGTTCATGGCCACAACCGAGATCAGCGTGGTGCCGGATGTTCTGCCGTACGGGCCGCAACCGCAGCTTGGCAGCGCAACCGCCCTGCTGGAGGATACGTTCTACACGGACGGCGGCATGTCGCTGACGCCGGTGCGCTACGCGGTGCAGCCGAGCCCTTCGCACAAGGGCCGTTATACGGCTTTCTGGGGCGTCCATTCGCAGTCGCAGATGGCGGGCCTGTTCATCGTGACGGCGGGGCATCCGTCAAGCTGGCAGCGGCTGACGCCGGACCAGTTCGCCGCGCCCCTGTTGCCGATCGTGTGGTCCCCCGACGACACGGCCCTCCTTGTCGGCCAGTCGAGGTTAATTCTTCCGGCGGCGGGGCAGCAATCGTCCTTCCAGCCGATCACGCTTCACGGCCTGGCCCTGAACGTGCTGGACACGACCGGGATGGCCTCGGACAATGTGGCGGCCGGCAAACTGAACGGCGAGGTCGTGCTGCTGCCGATCCTGCCGGGCGGCGGCGAAGACCTGTCGCGCACGCCGGTGGTTGTGACGGACCTCGCCTCCACGGGCATCCAGATTCAGAGCGTCAGCATCTCCGCCAATGGGTCCACGCTCGCGTTCGACGATGTGCGTGAGGGCGCCGTGCGCGACACGGGCGACGTCTATACGGTGCGCAACCTCGATACGATTCGCAACGCCGGCAAGAAGACGGGCACCCTCGTGTCCACCCTGGCTCCGGCCGCGCTGGACGATCTCAATGTCTGCGAAATCCGCGGCAAGGAGAGCGATAACTATGCGTGCCGGCCGTCTCTCAGCGACGACGGCACGTGGGTGTATTACACGGAAGACTGGAGCAACACGTATCGCGCGGCCAATCCGATCGCGTCTCTGGCCACCACCAACTTCGACGTGATGGTCGCCTACGCCAGCGGCCTGGAGGCGGACACCCGCCTGGGTGTGACTGGGAGCCAGGCCTTCGCGGCCTTTACCGAGGGCGGCACGCGCGCGATTTACGCCCAGCCGGTCAACGGCGTTCCGCGCTTGTTCGCGGCGCCGATTCGCGTCAACACATTGTCGACCGACGCCGTGTCCCCCTTCTGGGTGAAGTCGATGTACGTGACGTCGATGCAGCATTTCGAGAGCGACGGCAGCGCCCTGCTGGTCCTCCCGATCGGGGTGGACGTGTCCTTCCCGACGACCTCACAAACGATATCCGTCGAAACGCCCGTCGCGCCGGAGTCCTATTCGCGCATTCCGGCGAGTGTGGGCGACCTGCCCTTCGTGCGCACGTTCGCTCCCGAGGCGGCCACCATGGTGGGCTACGCGAAGCTCGTGTTGAAGTACAGCGACGCGGAGATGGCGGGGCTTAACGAGGATCTGTTGAAGGTCTACCGGCTCGACAGGACGGCGAACGTATACAAGCCTGTGACCTCCCCCAGCATCGTGCACGACAAGGCGGCCAACACGATTACCATCGAGGTGGATCGCCTGGGCACCTACGGGATTGGTGGTCCGGAAAGCGCGCCGGGCAGCGTGGACGACGATCGCGATGGGATGTCCAACCGCTGGGAAGCGTTCTACGGCATGGATCCGTATAACGGCTCGGATATGGACGACGATACCGACGGCGATGGGCTGACGGCGCTCGAGGAATTCCAGTACGGCAGCGCGCCCAACATGGAAGACACGGACGGCGACGGATACTGGGACAACGTCGAACGTCGCGCGGGCTCGAACCCCGCCGACGTCACGGACATGCCGCCCGCGCCCGTTGGATGCGATCTGGATTACAGTGGGCGTGTGGATGCCGTCGATATTCAAATTGTGATCAACCTCAAATTGGGCATGCGCGCGCCGTCCCACGGCGATGCCAACGGTGATGGCGTGGTCGATGCGAAGGACATCCAGTTGGTGATTAACGCCGCGCTGGGCGCGCCGACCGAGAACCCGGACCCGCCCGAATATAAGCATCGCCTGTAAACGGCTCAGGAAGGAGAAAGTTTCCTCATGCTCCAGGATTTCTTTGGAACGGTATACGACGCGTTGTACAGCCAGTTGGTCCCGATTCCGCTCGACAATCCGGCGAGTATTCTGTACGTGATCCTCAATCTTATTCTGGGCATCGTGGCGATTGTCTCGTACCAGCAAGAGGGATAGGGATAGTCCGCCTTAGCACTATGTCAGCCCTCGATTGTCGGGTGGCTTTGTCGTAGCTCCCCTTTCCAAGGGGAGTTCTTCGGGGCGGGCCAAGAACTCCCCTTGGAAAGGGGAGTTACGACAAAGCCACCCGACAATCGAGGGCTGACGGAGCACTAGACCGGATCAGGATTGAATCCGCATTCTTATGGTGTGAGCCGTTCAGGTTTGCATCGCGCTGGAAGCCGCAGATGCAAGCCTGAACCGGCGTATTGGTTGGCTTAACCGCACCCGAAGGGCCGCGAGGGAGGACCTGTTCGTGAACCGACCCCTGGTGTGGGTCGCGTTGGCGATAGCGGCGGGCATCGGGGCGGCGGCGATGGGCGCGGCGTCTCAGCCGGCCGTTGTTGTGCTGGTCTTCATCCTGGGGCTCGTCTTTTCTTTTCTTCCCTGGCGTACCTATTACCTTCAGCCGCTGGGCGTTGTTCTGGTGTTTGCCGCGGTCGGCGCGTTGAGTTACAGCGCGCGCCACACCGGCCTGCCCGGGGACCCGCTCAGCCGCGCGATCGGCGCCGCCCGAGACCGCACCTGGACCTTCGAGGGGCGCGTCCACGACGCCCAACTCTGGCACGCCGCCGACCGGACCCAGAATCTCGTGCTGGACGTCGAACGGGCGCGCGCAGGGGATACGGAACTGTCCGTGCGGGGCCGCGTATTCGTTCGAGGCTACGAATTGAAGGCCCCCGTGTACACGGACGAACGCGTGCGCCTCACCGGACAGGCGTCCATCGTGCTGGGCGAGGTAAACCCCGGCGTGCTTGGCTACGAAGACTACCTGCGCCGCCGGGGGATTCACAGTTACGTCTCGGTTGCGGGGCGGACCATCGTTCGACAGCTTCCGGCGCGTCCGTGGCAGGCGGGACACTGGGGCTCGCGTCTGCGCCAGGTCCAGGCCGCGCACCTCGCCCGGACCGTGCCGGAGGATACGCTGCCCTTTGTACTGTGCGTGTGGCTGGGCGATTCCCTGCGTTCTTCGGACGATGTGTACCAGGCCTATGTCGATTCGGGCACGGCGCACATTCTGTCCGTATCGGGCCTGCACCTTGCCATCGTGTTTGCGTCCGCGCAGCTTGTGCTGCGAATGATGGTGCGCCGGGAGCGGCTTCGGATGGGGCTTGTTCTCGTGACGGTGTGGGCCTTTGCGTTTGCGGCCGGCGCCAGTGTGGCCTGCGTCCGCGCGGCCGCGATGGTGACGGTGTATCTCGCGGGCCTGTTTTTCCGCCGGGACGCCGATGCGGCGTCGTCGCTGGGCCTGAGCGCGTCGGCGATCCTGCTGGCGAATCCCGGCCTCTTGCTGGACGCCGGATTCCAGTTGTCATTCCTGAGCATCGCCTCGATCCTGCTCTATGCCGAACCGTTGGCGGAGACGTTAACGCGCGTTCCGCGCGCTCTGGGGGAACCGGTCGGCGCGACCTTATCCGCACAGATCCTGCCTTTGCCCGTCGTGGCGCATGCCTTCCACACGCTTCCGCTGGCCGCGCCGCTGGCCAACCTCGCGGTGGTGCCGTTGCTGACGGCCGTTCTCTGGCTGACGTTCCTGACGGTGGCCTCCGGGTTGTTGCCGGGAGAGGCGGCCTCGCTGTTCGGGCATGCGCTGGCTCTTCCGGTATACCTGATACGCGCGGTGGCGCAGGGGGTATCGTCGCTGCCGGGCGTTCGCCTGACCCTTCTCAGCCCCACCCTGCCCGTCATGGGCCTCTACCTCGCCGCGGCCGCCGCCTTCTGGATGGCCTTGAAACGGCCCAACACGCGGCGGATGTGCGCGGCGGCCGGATTGCTTGCCGTCACGGTGGCGTTCTGGCGGCCGCTTACGTACCCGGCGGAGCTTGTCTTCCTCGATGTGGGCGCGGGCGACGCCGCCTTCGTGCGCACGGCGGGCGGCACGACCCTTCTCATTGACGGCGGCAATCGCCTGGACCGCAACGGCCGGGAGCGGGTGGTCGTCCCGTATCTGCAATCGAACCACGTACGGCGGCTCGATTATGTGATTGCCTCACATTCGGACGCGGACCACCTGCTGGGGCTTATGGCGGTGGTGGAGAAATTCGACGTGGGCGCGGCCCTGCTGGCCCGAACCGGTGAGGACGACCCCGCGGAGGCGCCGTTCCTGGCGCTGTGCGCGCGCCGCGAGGTGCCGGTATACCGCCTGGCCCGGGGTGACGCGGTAACGCTCGAGGGAGGCCGTCTTGAGGCCCTGTATCCGCCCCAGGAGGGCGCGGAGGGACTGAGCTCGAACAACCGGTCCCTGGTGCTGCGGCTCGAGTGGAGCGGACCGTCCGTGTTATTCGCCGGTGATATCGAGGAGGGGGCCGAAGGGCGGGTGGCGGAGGTTGATTGCCGCGCGGACATTCTCAAAGTCCCCCACCACGGTTCATTAACTTCGAGTTCTGTTCCGTTTATCGAGGCGGTGGCGCCGCAACAGTGCATCGTGTCAACGGGGCGCTTGAACGGCCGTCTCCTGGCCAAGGATGCCGTGTTGGAGCGGTACAGGGCGCGGAACGCCGGTATCTGGCGTACGGATTACCTGGGCGGAATACGGGTGACGCCGGTGGAGGGAGGCTACCGGATGGAGAGCACGCGCC